>NZ_CP027671.1 GCF_003008595.1 Simplicispira suum
GCGGCCGTAACCGGCCTGCAGGCCCTTAACTCTCAGCATGGCCGACTCCCAGGTAGGCTTCGATTACGCCGGGGTCCGCGCGCACGTGCTCGGGGCTGCCCTGCGCGATCAGCTTGCCGAAGTTCAGCACGTAGAGATATTCGGTGAGGCTCATGACGAAGGCCATGTCGTGCTCCACGAGCAGAAAGGCAACTGGGCGAGCCGCGCGCACCCGCCTCAACGCGGCCACCAGCGCCTGCTTTTCGGACGAGTTCATTCCCGCGACCGGCTCGTCCAGCAGGATCAACTTGGGGTTGGAGATGAGCGCCCGGCCCAGTTCGGTGAGTTTTTGCAATCCATAAGGCAGGTCACCCGCAACGCGATCGAGTTGCGCTTCCAGTCCCAGCAGGACAGCAACGTCCTCGACTTGCTGGTCGACGGCCTTTTCCTCACGGCGCGCTGCGGGTAGCGCGAGGCCGCTCGTCACGAAGCCCGCGCGCGTGGCCGAGGTTGTGCCCATCCTCAGGTTGTCGCGCACGGTCATCGTCGGGAACAGCCGCACGTTCTGGAACGTGCGCGTGATGCCAAGCGCGGCGATTTCGTGGACGGCCACGCCGGCAATTTCCTTGTCGTCGAGCTTCACGGTGCCGCCGGTGGGATCGTAGATGCGCGAGATCACGTTGATCAGCGTCGACTTGCCCGACCCGTTGGGGCCGATCAGCCCGACGACCTGCTGCGCAGCGACCGTGAGGCTGACGCCGTCCACGGCCTTCAGGCCGCCGAAGTGCATCGACACGTTGTCGACTGAAAGAAGCGGTGCGCCCGTGTTCATCGCTTCACCACGATGCCGAACTTCTCGCGGTCCCAGATTTCGCCTAGGCGCCGCTGGGCATCCTCCTTGAGCTTGTACTTTTCGACCTTTTCGGTCATGGTCTTGGGCAACTGCGCCAGGAACTCTACGTAGCGCGGCACCATGAAGTAGGCCATGTTGTCGTTGCAGTGGTGCAAGAGTTCGGCCTCCGTCAGGCGGGCGCCGTCGCGCAGCACAACGCTAACCATCACCTCGTCCTCGCTGTGCTCGGAGTGCACGGGGAAAGCGGCGACGTCGAGGACGGCGGGGTGCATGAGGATCATCTGCTCCACCTCGAACGACGAGATGTTCTCGCCGCGGCGGCGGATCGCATCCTTCTTGCGGTCCACGAAGAAGATGTAGCCGTCCTCGTCCATCCAGCCGCGGTCCCCAGTGTGGAACCACAAGTTGCGCAAAGTCTGTGTTGTCGCCTCGGGCATGTTGTAGTAACCTTGCGCGAAAATCCACGGCTCCCTGGTTCGCACGACGATCTCGCCCGGCGTGCCGCGCGGCAACTCGAAGTCTTCGTCGTCGACGATGCGCATCTCGCAGTACGGCGCGGGTTTGCCGCCCGACTCCCACTTGGAGGGCGGGTCGGCGGGGCCGCGCACCGTCACCATCCCGCAGTCGGTGAGAGCGTAGACCGACGTGAACTTGATGCCAAAGCGTTCCTCGAACTGGTGGTAGATCTGCTTGGGCGTCGGCACCACCATCACTTGGCGCACCTTGTGGTCGCGGTCGGCAGGGCTCGGCGGCTGACTCCAAATGAAGTTCGTCATCGCGCCGAGCGAATTGAATTGCGTCACGCCAAAGCGGCGGATGTCGTTCCAGAAGGCCGACGCTGAAAAACGGCGTACCATCGCGACCGATGCGTCGGCCATCAATGCGGGCAGCACGCTGCACAGCCATGCATTGCCGTGGAACACCGGCAGGCAGACGTACAGTACGTCGTCCGCCCGGTAGCCGTAGGTCTCCGCGAGCACGACGCCGCAGCTCACCGTGTGCGAGTGTGTGGAGAGGTTTCCCTTGGAAGGTCCGGTGGTGCCAGAGGTGTAGAGCAGCGAGTGGAGGTCGTTGAAGCGCACGTCTACGTCCGGCGGGCTGTCGGACGATCCATCCAGCAGTTTGGCATAATCGGAGAGCGGCCAGTCGATGCTGCCAGCAGTGGGCTGTTGCTGACCCTCCTCGGTAATTGAAAACACGTTGTGCAGCTTGGGCACGCGGTCGCCGATGGCCGCCAGGCGAGGCACGAGCGTCGCATCCGCCACCAGCACCTCGCTGTCCGAATGCTCCAAGTAGTAGGCAAGCAGCTCGCCCTTGGCCGCCGTGTTCAGCGGCACCGATACGGCGCCCAGCTTGCCAAGTGCCACGAACAGCAGCACCATCTCCGGCTTGTTTTCGACCATCAGGGCCACATGGGTGCCCTTGGCCACGCCCTGAGCGGCGAGTCCGTTGGCCAGCTTGTTGCTCAGAACGTCGAGGTCGCGGTAGGAGATCGTGCGGCCCTCGAAGCTGATGAAGGGCCGGTCGCCTTGCTCGCGCGCCTTGTCGGCCACGATCCGGCCGAGCACGCGCCTGCGGATAGGATAGGACTTCATGTGTGGGGCGCCTCGGAAATGGGAGGGGGCGGGCGCTTGCGCGCGATCCGCGACGCGATCCAGTCGAACGACTTTTGCAGCAGGCCGATGAGGCCGGTGGGCCAGAACACGAACACGAGGATCATCGCTAGGCCATACACCAGCTGGTGATGGCCGCCGAAGCCGCGCAGTAATTCGGGCAGCACGACGACGAAGATGGCACCGAGAAACGACCCAATGATTGAACCGAGTCCGCCAACCACGATCATCGAGACGAAGGTTATCGAAAGCCACAGCGTGAAGTGTTCAACGCTGATGAAATTAATAATCGGCGCATACAAGGCGCCGCCCAGCGAAGCTAGCGCCGCACTGACTGCGAAAGCGGTGACCTTTAGGCGCGGTACGTTCACTCCCAGTGAACTCGCGGCTAGTTCGCTATCGCGAAGAGCTACGAGCATGCGTCCGGGTCGGCGTTTTACCAAATTCGCCACGAACCAAATGGTGACCGTCACGATCGCCAGTACGAGATAGTACATTCGACTAGGCGTATTGAAGACGAAATCAAATATCTGAGGTGGGTTCACCGTGAGGCCGTAAGGCCCGCCTGTTATCCCTTTAAAGTGGTAGAGGGCGCGTTCCACGCTGATTCCAAAAGCCATCGTCGCGATGGCGAGGTATAGGCCTCGCAGGCGCACCGCTGGGAAGCCCACACCCAAACCAATCAGCCATCCGCTCGCTATAGAAAGTACGAGTGCAAGGGCGAAGGGCACGTTATATTTCAACTGCGCGATAGTCGAAACGTAAGCTCCAATCGCGAAGAAGCCAGCATGCCCAAGGGAGATCTGACCGCTCAGGCCGGTTAGGAAGTTTAGGCCTACCGACACGACACCGTAGGCTCCGGCAAGTGTAAGCAGATAGAGCCAGTAACCGTCCGCCATGAATGGGAGCGCGATGGCGATAGCGAGACCGACCCACGGAACAATCACGCGTTTCAAACCTTGTCCTTTCGTTGTTTACCGAACAAGCCTTCAGGCTGCACAAGCAGCACCAAGAGAATGAACAGGAAGGCGATGGTGTCCTTCAGATACGTGGGGATGTAGAGTACCGTGACGTTCTCGATTACACCGAGTACGAGGCCACCAACGAAGGCGCCAACGAGACTATTCAGACCACCGAGCGCGGCGACGGCAAACGCCTTAATGAGCGGCGCCTGCATCATGTTCGAGTGGAGGAATGTAAGCGGTGCGATCAGTACTCCGGCGACCGCGCCCACACACGAACCGACTATCCAGGCCGTGGAGGTGAGTCGGCGAAGATTCAGACCCATGAGCGCAGCGCCGAAACGATTTTGCGGGATGGCGCGCAGTGCTAGACCCGTGCGCGTCCAGCGCAGATATGCCGCAAGCCCAACCGCAATGAGAAATGCGGTGGCCATTACGCCCAGATTCTGCGCAGCAATCGCCACCTCGCCGATGCGGATAGTGCCTTCACCAAAAATCGAAGGGTACGGCCGTACCTCGGGGCCCCAGATCAGCTTCATCAACCCGTGGATCACGAAAAAAAGTCCTAGAGTAACCACCACTGTCGCGAGTGTGCCGCTCGTCTGAACAGGTCGAATCACGATGCGCTCGACGAGGAATCCAATCACGGCTCCTGCTGCGAGGCTCGCGAGAATCGCGACTGCGAACGGGGCATGCAACGAGTGAAACACCGTGAAGCCCACAAATGCAGCCATCGCCGATACCTCGCCGTGCGCGAAGGTCGCGATCTCGGTGATCCGATTGATGAAAACAAGGCCCAGCGCGAGTAGCGCGTAGACGCTTCCTTCGGCCAGTCCGTTAATGACGGCTTGATCCATAGCAAAGTCCAATAGATGCGAGGAAGCGCGTTACTTAGCAACGATCCAGTCTGAGACTTGAACCCATTTCCCGTCCTTCACCTGAATCATGTAGAGTGAGCGCTTGCCGTCATGATCATTCGCACTGAAGACGATGGGGCCCATCATCTCGGACTGCTTGGGATTCCACTTTTCCAGCGCCGAGATCACCTTTTCGCGTGTAGGCTGCGGGCCCGCTTCCCTAATAGCCTCGATTACCAACTGCATCGCTGAGTACGCGTAGGCCGTGAAGAACGTGGGGTCGACGTCCGGGGCATATTTCTTCATATTAGCGAGGTAGGCTTTGACTGCAGGAGCATCACTTTCGGGGCGCGCCATCATGTCGGCGGCGTAGAAACCTTCGGCCAGTGGGCCCAGTAGCTTGATCAGCGTGGCGTCAGCCTGAGTCGTGAAACCAGCGTATTTGGGCTTGAAGCCGATTCGGTCGGCAGCAGTAACAAGTCGCGCAGACGCTTCAAGCGTGGTCGCTGTGTACACGAAATCGCAACCCGCGTTCTTCATTTTGAGGACCTGAGCCGAGAAGTCGGTGGTACCACGCTCGAAAGTCTCGGCAGCGGAAAGCTCCATTTTTCGTGCAGCCACTGCCTTCTTAGCGCCGGCGAAATGATCCTCGCCCGAAGGATCTACCTGGTATACCAAACAGGGCTTTTTGACGCCCACATGGTCAATCATCCAGCCAACGATAATCTCGGCCTGCGTCAGGTACGCAGGATGAGCCATGAACAGCTGCTTCAGTCCTGCGTGGTTAAGCTGAGTAGAACTAGCACCCATAGGGAACAATAGCGGGACTTTGGCCTGCTCGAGATATTTGGCGGCTACCACTGTGGTTGGCGTTCCCAAGCCCGTCATAACTAGCACTTGGTCGCGCTCTACCAACTTGCGGACTGCAGCCATGGCACGCGAGGGTTCGTAACCGTCATCCTCAATCAGCAGTTCGATCTTCCGACCATTGACGCCGCCGGCGTCGTTGGCCGCATTCACGGCAGCATTCCAGCCAGCGCTCATCTGCTTCCCGGTAAGCGGGATGGGCCCAGTGAGTGCGTCGTACGCACCGATCTTCACAACTTTGTCTGTCACCCCCTGGGCGGCCACCGGCTGCTGTACGGCAGCAGCAATTAGCGCCGCCCCTGCGAACACACCAGCGAGTTGTCGAATGAATCTTTTAATACGCATTGTTTGCCTCCAATCGGTTTAGGTGGGATTCGCACGTCACCGAGACGACTTCTTCGTCTCCTCGGATGCTTTCCGGGTGCGCATCAAGCGCCCGGGTAATGAGTTGCACGAGTTGGTCAGCGACGAATTCGGCAGACCATTCGCCGCCCTGTCGATACCACTTTGGGACCCAGTTCATGGCTCCGAACAGCGCGAAAACCGCCAGCTTCGCATTGCAAGGGATGATGGAGCCATCACGCATACCTTCTTCTACCAACGCGCGATAACGTCGCTCTAGCTGGTCGCGGCGGCTGATCAGGCGGCACAGCTGGTCCGGCAGCAGTGCGCCTTCCTCCAGAATTACGACTGGATGTCCGAATTCGCCGATTAGCTCAGCGAGATAGCCGTGGATCGTCAAGCGCAATTTTTCAAGTCCACTCCGACCTTTTCGCTCGCCTTCTTCCAGATGTCGAAAGCTCATATCCATCACTAAACCGAAGCAGGCATCGAGCACTTCATGCTTGTTCTTCACATAGCGGTATAGCGCCGGCTTGGTAACTCCGAGACGCTCAGCAATGTCGTCCATCGAGGTCCCGTGGAACCCGCTGCTGTTAAAGCACTGAGCAGCCGCGTGCAGGATGGAGTTGCGCTTGAGGCGGTTCTTTTCCTCTTGTGACTGCAACGCACTGCCCCACGTGGCGACGAGTCGCCCCGCTCCCTTTGTGCTGTTAGGGGAGACCTTTTCGGCCTTTGAAATCGTCTGACGGTGTTGCATATGACCGAAAGATAAGGTATCGTTTCCTTATAGTCAAGTTAAAAGACCAGTTAGTAACCTAGGGAAACCCCCCGGTCAAACAGCTGCTTCTGCGGCGAAAGGAGATGTTCGGATGACTGTGTATATAGTGGGCCTCGGCTTGCATCCACCCAGCCAGGCGGATCGCGCGTTTAGACTTGAGGAAATGGCGTGGCGCACATCGCGCGCAGCGCTCGAATCTGCGTGTGTGAGTCGCCGGCAGCTCGACAGCGTGACTCTGGGGGCTTGTGACGAAATGGACGGACGGCCCATTTCAAGCATGCTCATGACCGCACCTGCGGGTGGCTACGGCACCGACGAGATCAAGGTGACCGACTCGGGCGCCACGGCGCTCGCCCTCGCGTACGCTCGAGTCCTCGCCGGAGAGTCCAACCTAGGCCTTGTGGCGAGCTGGTGCAAGACATCCAAGACCGACATCGGCGCCGTTTTCCGCTTACGCGGCGAACCCTTCTTCACTCGCCCGCTCGGCATCGATGAGACCGTAGCTGACGCGTTGTTCGCACAGGCTGTTGCCGCAGAATTCGACATAAACAGCGATGAGACAAATACGCGCGTGCTTGACGCGTACACGCGGGCCTCATGCAATCCGCGTGGCATTCGGCACATCGTGCCGACGCGCGAGGCCGTCGCAACCTCTGCCTATGAAGCCACACCGCTGCGCGCCGCCCAGCGCGCACCATACACCGACGGCGCAGTGGCACTGGTGCTCGCGTCGGACGACTTCCTACGCAGCAATCCGGAATGCAAACCGCTTGCGCGCATTTCGGGTATCGGCTGGGCCACGGACGAGTACAGGTTGGACGGCCATCGGCTGTGCTCAATGAAGTCGGCGCGTGCGGCCTGGCAAAGCGCACTGGAGCAAGCAGGCGTAGGCAGCGCTGCAGAGTTGGATGCGATCGAACTCGAATCGCAGACCGGCTGGCACGAAGCAGCCTACGTGCGCGCATTCGGCATCCAGCGTGATGAGACAATATCGCCATCAGGGGGTGCATTCGCACAGAACCCGTTGTTCTGCACCGGCCTCGTGAACGCGGCCGAGGCTGTGCTTCAGGTTGCGGGTCTCGCAGGCAAAGTGCAGCGCCCCCGTGTGAGGCGCGCCGCGGCGCACAGCTGCCATGGGTATGCGCAGCAGGGCAACGTGGTGATGGTGTTCGAGGGCATAGGAGCGACGCAATGAGCACGAACAACACCGTCGCCGTACTGGGAACGTACCAAACCGAATTCAAAACGCACGATCCTGATCACACGTTCGCCGAACAGGCACAGATCGCCGCTGCCGGCGCCCTGAAAGACGCGGGGATGACGCCGGGCGATGTCGACGCCATAGTCTTCTCGCTTGCACCTACCTACTTCATGGGCGTGGCTGATGCCGATCGATGGTCCATCGACCACATCTTCGGCGCTGGCAAGCCTATGCTACGCGTCCATACGGGTGGCGCCACTGGCGGGTCAGCTGTTCAGGCCGCGTACAACCTGATTCGTTCCGGCATGTATCGCTCGGTTCTCGTCGTGGGTGCCGAACGAGTAGCCGAAACGCCTGACGCCCAAGACGTACTGAATTTGATCTTCGACGTCTTCTACGAACGCGACATTCCGCTATCGACGAACACATCCGTCGGCTTGTGGGCGACTAGCTACTTGGAGCGCTACGGATACACGGAAGTGGACCTCGCACGCGTCGCGGTGCGTGCGCGCCGCAATGCCACGAAAAACCCTCATGCGCATTTGAAAGGCATGATCAGCATCGAGGATGTGATGGCCTCGCGCATGATCAGCACGCCCCTCAAGTTGTTCGATATCTGCCCACGCTCCTCCGGCAGCGCCGCGATGCTCATCGGCAACATGGACATGGCAAAGCGCTTCTGCTCTGCACCCGCGTTCATCAACGGAGTTGCGAGCCGCAGCACTACTTACTGGATCGGCGACCGGATGACGCCAACCTCCGATGCCGACCTGACAGATTTCGTGATAGCGGCTGAAGCTGCAACGGTTTGCTTTAAACAAGCGGGTATTACGGATCCGCTGGCCCAAATCCAGGTCACTGAATTTTATGACCCATACACAGTCATGACGCCGCTGCAACTAGAACGTCTGGGCTTCTGCGCGCCGGGCATTGCACTGCGACTGGAAAAAGAAGGTTACTGGGACGTGGAGGGAGGTGCAGTTGCAGTCAATCCTTCGGGTGGGACACTCTGCACGAACCCCATCGCCGTGACAGGCCTAGTACGAGCCATCGACGCAGCCACGCAGGTGATGGGCCGCGCCGGGACGATGCAGGTTCCAGGCGTGCGAAACGCCGTGTCGTCCGCTGTGGGCGGCATCGCCCAATTCTATAACTGCATAGTATTCGGCGACCAGCCATACGGCCACTGAAAAACAGGAGAAACTGATGAGCGAACGCAACATTGAACCCGGAGGCGTGATCACTGAAGTGGTGACGCTGCGCTACGACTATTCCCTCGGCGAGGTTGCCGGTAAGTTCATGGAAGGGCTCAAGCAAGGCAAGATCCTTGCTACTAGTTGCTCCAAGTCGGGACTGACATATCTGCCGCCGCGTGCCTACTGTGAGCGCAGCTTTGAACCATGTGACGGCTGGGTGGAAGCGGCATTCGAAGGCGTCATTGAGGCCTCGACCATCATCGTGCGTGGTTTTCAGGGAAAGCGCAATCCGCCAGTGGCGATCGCGTACGTCAAACTCGACGGGATCGACTCCGCCATCGGGAACTACGTGGACGACTTGGATCTGAGCAATCTTGATGTGGCGCAGAAAAAGATCGCGCCAGGTACTCGCGTTAAGGTGAAGTTTGGGCCGACACGTGAAGGTCGCATCACTGATTTTAGCTTCGTCTGCGCGGAATGATGGTGGCCGCATGAGCAGTGCATCGCCCGTGCGGGACGGCCAGCGCGCCTGCATCGTCGGCATCGGCGAGACGCGCTACACGAAGCGCGGCGAACAGGCCGGCCGCGGAGAATGGGCGCTGGCCTGCGAAGCTGCGCTCAATGCCACGCGCGACGCCGGGCTCGACCCGCGGCACATCGAAGGGCTCGCTTCGTACTCGGGCGACACCTCGCTGCCATGGCTGATGCAGCACGCGCTGGGCATCCAGCGCCTGCGTTTCGCCTCGATGGTGTGGGGCGGCGGCGGCAGCGGCGCATGCGGATCGCTGGCCCATGCCGTGGCCGCGGTGGAAAGCGGGCAGGCCGCGAACGTCCTGGTTTTCCGCTCGATCGTGCAGCGGCCCGGCAGCCGATATGGAGAGGCCGGCGGTTTTTCGGAGGTGCCGCAAATCGACCTTCTCGCTCCCTTCGGCATGCTGATGCCCGCGAGCATGATGGCGCCGAGCTTCATCCGCTACATGTACGAATACGGAATCCGTACCGAGCATCTGGCGGAAGTAGCGATCGCCTTCCGCGACAACGCGCAGCGCAACCCGCGCGCCGTCATGCACGGCCTTCCACTCTCGATGGACCAATACATGGCCGCGCGCATGATTGCTGAGCCGCTGCGCCTTTACGACTGTTGCCAGGAGAACGACGGCGCATGCGCCCTGCTCGTGACCTCGGCAGAGCGCGCGCGCGACCTGCCCTGCAAGCCTGTGCGCGTGATGGCCGCGCAGCAAGGCGGCAACCCCGGCTGGGGCTCCGCGACGATGGGCAGCCACACCATGCCCGCCGCCGAGTACGGATGGGGCAACGGCGAGCAGCTCTCTCGGGACCTCTATGCCGGGGCCGGCTTATCGCCCTCGGAGGTAGACTTCGCGCAGATCTACGACCACTTCACGCCCGCCGTGCTGATGTCGCTGGAGAACTTCGGCCTGTGCGGCCGCGGCGAAGGCGGTGACTTCGTGGCGGACGGAAAGATTCGCCGAGGAGGCTCGATGCCACTCAACACCGCTGGCGGTCTGCTGTCGGAGGCATACATCCACGGCCTAAATCTCGTGGCCGAAGCCGTTCGCCAGCTGCGCGGCGAATCAACATCACAAGTGCCCGGTGCGCGGGTTGGCCTCGTCACGGCCGGCATCGGCTCGACTCCCATCAGCGCCGCAATCCTGGCCGTATGACCATGCCCAACTACCTGCCCGACCTGGGCCCGATCACAGCGCCCCAGCTGCCCGAACACATTTCTTTCTGGGAAAACTGCGCGAAGCGCGAGTTGCGCTTCCAGTGCTGCAGCGAATGTGAGCGCTGGCGCCACCCGCCGGCGCCCGTGTGCCCGCATTGCGGCTCTGCTGGCGCCACGTGGAAGCTCGCTCCACCCCGGGCGGAGCTCTTCAGCTACACGGTGGTACACCACGCGCCGACGCCCGCCTTGCGTGGTTACGTCCCTTACAACATTGCCATCGTTGCCTTCACCGATCTCATCGACATCCGCATTGTGAGCAACGTGCTGAACATACTGCCGCAGGATCTATGCATCGGCATGCCGCTTCAGCTAGTGTGGCAGGATCAGGGCCCTGGGCGCGTGGTACCGCTGTTCGTGCGCGAAGGAGCGGCCGCATGAGCGAGCTGCTCTACCCGGCCGGCGAACCACCTGTGCCCGGCCACGCCGTGGAGGTCGCGACGGGCGTGCTGTGGCTGCGCATGCCGATGCCGTTCGCCCTGAGCCACATCAATTTCTGGGCAATCCGCGACGGCGATGCTTGGGCCATCGTGGACAGCGGCCTGCACACGGTGGAGACCGCCACCGCGTGGCTGCAGCTCGTCGCGCCCGACGGCCCGCTGCAGGGCCGCCGCGTCTCGCGCGTGTTCGCGACCCACATGCATCCCGACCATGTCGGCATGGCCGGCTGGCTCACGCGCCGCTTCGACTGCCAGCTCTGGATGTCGCGGCTCGAGTACCTGCACTGCCGCATGCTCGTGGTGGACACCGGGCGCGAAGCCCCGGCCGACGGCGTGCGCTTCTACCAGCGCGCCGGCTGGCAGGACCCGCAGATCGAAACCTATCGCGCGCGCTTCGGCGCCTTCGGCCGGATGATCCACCCGCTGCCGGACAGCTTCCAGCGGCTCGAGGACGGTGCGGTGCTGCGCATCGGCGAACATGACTGGCATGTGGTGATCGGCCGCGGCCACTCACCCGAGCATGCATGCCTGCACTGCCCCGCGCTGCGGCTGCTGATCTCGGGCGACCAGGTGCTCCCGCGCATCACTTCGAACGTTTCCGTGCACCCGACGGAGCCCGCGGCGGACCCCTTGACCGAATGGCTGGAGAGCCTGACCGAGATCGCGCGACGTGTGTCCGACGACGTGCTGGTTCTGCCCGCGCACAACGAGCCTTTTACCGGCCTGCACGAGCGGCTGCGGCAGCTGGAAAGCAGCGTGATGCAGGCTCTCGAGCAATTGCGCATCAAATTGCTGGAGCCGCGGCGTGTGGTCGATGTGTTCGACGCGCTGTTCCGGCGGGCGGTGGGCGATGACCCACACCTCCTGAGCATGGCCACCGGCGAAAGCGTGGCGCACATCAATTTCCTGCGTCAGCGCGGCGAAGCGGAAATCGAACGGATTGAAGACGGTGTCGAGTGGTACCGGCTTACACCGGGGAGGGATTCATGAATCAATTGCAAGGGCTCACCGCCGTCGTGACGGGCGGCACCACAGGCATCGGGCTCGCGTGCGCGCATGCCTTGCTGGCCGCCGGAGCCGAATCAGTCCTCGTCAACGGCCGGGATGCCGCGCGCGCCGAAGCAGCGCGGAAGTCGCTGGAATGCCAATTCCCGCACGCCCGCGTGCTGTGCGCCGCGGGCGACATGGGGCATGCCGAAGATGCGGCACGGGTGATGTCCGCCGCCCATGAGGGTCTCGGGCGCATCGACGCGCTGGTGAACTCCACCGGCGGCACCGACGTCCCCAAGCTGCTGCATGAGACCGCGCTGGAGGACATTGCTGGGATCCTGGATCGAACGCTGCTGCCGCAGCTCACAAGCTGCCGCGCGGCTTTGCCTTATCTGCGCACCGCCGGCCGCGGCTGCGTGATCAACATCGCCTCCGACGCCGCGAAGTTGCCCACGCCCGGCGAGGCGGTGATCGGCGCCTCGATGGCCGGCATTGTGATGTTCACGCGCACGCTCGCGATCGAGGGCCGCCGGAGCGGCATCCGCGCGAACGTGGTCACGCCTTCGATGACCACCGGCACGCGCCATTTCGACACGGTCATGGCCGACCCTTTCTGCGCCAAGATGTTCGCCAAGGCGGAGAAGATGGCGGCGCTCGGAGTCGTCACGAAAGACGAGTTGGCGCAACTTGTGGTGTTCCTCGCCTCACCCGCCGCAGCCAAGATCACGGGGCAGGCGATCAGCATGAATGGGGGGATTTCAGCCCTATGAACACCGAACCCGTTTTCATTATCGGCGTCGGCCACACACCATTCGGCAAGCATGCTAACCTGTCGGTGCGCGAACTCGCGCGGGGCGCCACCACGTCGGCCATGAACGACGCCGGCATCGGCCTCGGCGCCGTGCAAGCGGCCTTCTTCTCCAATGCGACGCAAGGCCACATGGAAGGCCAGGAAATGATCCGCGGCGAGATCGTGCTGCGCAGCATGGGCGTGGGCGGGATCCCGGTGTTCAATGTGGAAAACGCGTGCGCCAGCGCCAGCTCCGCATTCAAACTGGCCGTCAACGCCTTGCGCGCGGGCGATGCCGACGTGGCGCTCGCGCTGGGCGCCGAGAAGATGTTCTCCCCGGACCGCGACCGCATGATGAGCGTCTTCGACGGTGCGTGGGACGTCGCGACGGCGCAAGAGAACGCGCGGCGGCTCGTCGAGCTGGGCGCGGGCGTCGATGTGCCGGACGGCACCACCTCGCCACGCCCCTACAGCGTCTTCATGGATGTCTACGCGGCCTTCGCGCGCTACCACATGAAGCGTTTCGGCACGACGCAGCGCCAGCTGGCGGTGGTCGCCGCGAAGAACCACGAGCACTCGGCCGCAAACACACTGTCTCAGTACCGCAAAGTGTTCACGGTCGACGAAGTGCTCGCGGCCCCGCCCATCACCTATCCACTCACGCTGCCAATGTGTTCGCCCATTTCGGACGGCGCTGCCGCAGCCATCGTCGCGACCCGAGAGGGCATGCAGCGTCTTGGCATCGACGCGAGGCGCGCGGTTCGTGTGCTCGCCTGCGTGGTGCAGTCGGGCAGCGATCGCGCCCCGGACGAAGTGGAGCGCCACTGCACCGCGCTTGCCGCGAAACGAGCGTACGAAGTCGCAGGCCTGGGTCCCCGGGACATCGATGTGGCCGAAGTGCACGACGCCACCGCGATGGGAGAAATCATCCAGGTAGAGAACCTCGGGTTCTGTGACTACGGGGACGGCGGCCCGCTTGCAGAACGCGGCGAAACGCGCATCGGCGGCCGCATCCCCGTCAACTCTTCGGGCGGCCTCGAATCGAAGGGCCATCCCATCGGCGCGACCGGGCTGTCCCAGATCCACGAGCTCGTCACACAACTGCGCGGCGAGGCAGGCGCACGACAAGTGAATGGCGCGCGCACGGCGATCGCCGAGAACGGCGGCGGGCTGCATGGTATCGAGGAAGCGGTGGCCTGCATCACTATCCTTCAACGCACGCAGGACTGACAGGAAAAGCAATGGACCCAAAGGGAAAGACCGCCGTCGTGACCGGTGCGGGCTCGGGCCTGGGCCGCGCAACATGCGACGAGCTGAAGACAGCCGGTGCCACTGTGTTCGCCTTCGAGCGCGACGCAGGCCGTGTGGAGTCGCTGCGCGCGGCGGGCATCGAGGCCTTGCAGGTGGACGTCGCCTCGGAAGCGTCGGTGCGCGATGCCGTGGCGCACGTCAAGTCGCGGGTGGGCGCACTGCACGTTTCGGTGAACTGCGCGGGCATCTTGCGCGCGGCCAAGACGATCGCCCGCGGCGAGGTTTTTCCGCTTCAGGACTGGGACGACACCATCGCCGTCAACCTCACGGGCACGTTCAACGTCGTGCGCTTTGCCGCGCTCGCGATGAGCGTGAACGAGCCCGACGCCACCACCGGCGAGCGCGGGGTGATCGTGAACGTGGCTTCGGGCGCGGCCACGCAGGGCCAGGTGGGCCAGGCGGCCTATAGCGCAAGCAAGGCGGGCGTCATGGGCATGACGCTGCCCATAGCACGTGACCTGGCGGATCACGCGATTCGTGTCGTCACGATCGCGCCGGGCCTGTTCGACACGGCGATGGTGGCCAGCATGACAGACAAGGTACGTGACGCGCTCATCGACCGGATGGTTCTCTTTCCAAAGCGGCGCGGGCGGCCCGAGGAATTTGCACGGCTGGTGCGCCATGTCCTCGAAAATGAATACATCAACGCGACTATGCTGCACATCGATGCCGGGGTGAGGACAACGCCGCGATGACACCCTCAACCGGCGTATTTGTCGTGCAGGCACACGAACGCATCGTGTTCGGCCAGCCGGCAGGAGAGACGGTCGCTGACGAGGCAGTGCGGCATGCCGCTCGTCGTGTTTTCCTAGTCACCAACCGGTCGCTGGCACATCTGGACGACGGCCCCGTGCAGCGCGTGGTGAAGGCACTCGGCATGCGGCATGCCGGCACGTTCGCAGCGATGTCGGCCCATTCGCGTTGTGAGGACGTGGTGGCTGCCGCGAACATGGCGCGCAACGCCGGAGCTGACCTTCTGGTCGCTATTGGAGGTGGCTCCGTCATCGACGGCACCAAGGCAGCACTTCTTTGCTTATGGCACAACCTCGACACAATAAAGCAGTTGACGGGCCTTGCGGGCAGCCCGCACGATGCAGACATGCCCGTTGCGCACGCGGTCAGAGCGATAGCCGTTCCCACCACCTTCAGTGCAGCCGAATTTACCAGCGCGGCTGCAGTGAACGACGAGGCCACCCGCACAAAGCACGTGCTCTCGCATCGTTTGTTCGCGCCGCAATCGGTCGTGCTTGACCCAGAAGCCACGCTCCCCACGCCGTTGCAGTTACTGCTCGCAACAGGCATGCGTGCGATCGATCATGCCGTGGAGACCTACTGTTCGCTCGCGGCCAATCCCGTGACGGAAATGTTTTCCATGCAGGGGCTGAAGCTGCTCGCGCAAGCCTTGCCGGCTATCGTCGACGATCCACATGACCTCGCGACACGCTTGCAGGCGCAGTTGGGCATGTGGCAAGCGGTCGCGCCCGTGGCAGCCGGCGTGAGCGTCGGCGCGAGCCACGGCATCGGCTACGTTCTGGGCGGCAGTTATGGGGTACCGCACGGCGAGACTTCTTGCGTACTGCTTCCGGCCGTGCTGCGCTGGAACGCGGAAGTGAACGCGGTGCGGCAGCGCGAGCTGGCACGAGCGGTCGGCGCGCCTAACGAAGACCTCCCGGCCTTCATCGCCCGTCTGGTCGAGAACCTTGGCCTACCGCGATCTTTAGACGACTTGGGTATCCGAGGCAACGATCTGGACGATATCGCGATACGCGCGCTCGTTTATCCCGCAGTCGCCGCCAACCCTCGGAGCATCCACTCAGAGGCCGATGTGCGCCGCATCCTCGAGACTGCACGTTGAGTTGGTTAGAGCAGTTTTGTGCAAGGCACGCACCGCTTCGCAGTGGTCCGGCTCCATGTGTGCAATCGCTTGGTAGCAGCCAACGGTCAATGTCCCGCTCGAGGCCAAGCGATAGGTTTCCCTCTCCTTCTCGCGCAAGGCGCCAGCGGAAAGCGGTCTGCGAATCGCGATACTAATAGACCCCGGGGGAATCCCTGCACCTTGGACAATCGCCATCTGGGTCAGACCCACCCATCTGCGCCGGTCCAATGCCGTCTTTATGTACGCCAAGACCTTCTGATCGTTCGCACTCAAGCCTTGGGGTGCGCCTGGGCCATCTCTGGCACGAGATTCGACACCTGGAGAAGGGAGCCGGTCTTGTTGCCCTCTCAGCCAACTTCCCGCTGTATGGCGACATGTCTGATCGCATGGCCAGCCTGGTGGCTGCGCTGGGTCACCGGCACGAGGTGTATTCGATGCAACTTATACCCAAAACTGCCATAGATGCATCGAAGGCGATCATTTTACCTGGGGATAAGCCATTGAGGTCAACTATGTAAATTGACGGCGTCGTACATAGTTGGATTAAATGCGCGATGCAACATCGGTGTTGCGCCGTTCCCCGGCCAGAACGATGGCGGACGGCAGACGCTCGCCGCCTTTGCGAACCGCATCGTCGGCCCACTGAGCGGCAGGACTGCAGTGGCGACCAAAGGACGCATCGGACATGGCACCCGCCAGCCGCAGTCATAGCCAGCACCGTGTCGCGACAGCTTCGTGCCCAAAGCCGACCTCCCCACGACCGGCGAGGCACAGGCTTTGAGCTAGGCCCAGGTGGCTGAGAGAAATCATCCCCGCCCGACGTTGAACTCGATGCAACTACCAGAGCTTCGAGTGCTGCTTGACGAAGTTCTTAACTAGTCGGCCTCGAGGTGAATTCCGGTCGAGGGCATCCCCCACTGAGCGAAGGTATCTCGAGCCACCCCACAGCTGCCAAATCTCCTCCAGAAGCTGAAGGAAAAGCTGGTCAGAGCGCATCAGCTGGGCTAGGCCTTCTGCGTGCAGCTGCAAGTCTGAGCATTTTCGTGCCGTGGCACGACGCAACCTGATGGCGTTGTCCCATTCCTGCCCAAACGGCGCCAATGGGAGGGAGTTTCCAAACAACCGCCACTGATCCTCAGGGAATGACTTACTTTCGGCCGCTACGTGAAGGGGCTCGAAGGTGAGCTTGAGAAGGTCTTCGACGCTACGTGAGCGTCGCCCCAGAGCGCGCCTATACCCATAGACCTGCAGCTCGAAAGGCAGGCTGCCCTCACATGCGGCGAGAGCCTGCAATGCCAAGTACCAGGGGTCGGCGCCAACCTCGTTGGGGATGGCCTCGGGATCGAGGGTGTCCGCCAGCAGCAGCAACAACTTCCTTGATGGCGCGGAAATACGGGCCAGGAACTGCGCAACGGCGTTCGTGTCTGAACACAAGATTCGAAGCCATGGGCGAGCCTGGTCGTCGATGTTCGCCGACGCGACTAGGTGAGTAAGGCAATCTAGCGTCTGAAGGGACCCAACGGCTTGAACTGCAGCCTGGATCGAAGCTGGTTCTCGCAATCCAAGCAGCATTGCCTTGAGGACGGGAGCCTTGGAGAGTTCGACGCCGGCGCGCGCAGCCAACGTCGGCAGCAACTTAGTGTGCTTCCAGAACTCTGGGACCTCGGCAATCGCCGGACGAAGAATGAGGAGCGGCACCGCCAAGTCTTCGACCTGAGAGAGTCTGTCCGTGATCGCAGCGCCCGGGATCGCCGCGGCGCCCGCCCGGATTGCTTCTCGAACCTCACCGCGTGAATCCATGCTCAATTCAAGTAGTCGTCTTGGATCGTGCTCCCAGAGCATCAGGGCGAACGGCTCTTGCTTCTCTGCGACAGCGGCCTCTGGAATCAGTGAGAAGTTGTCGATGACGAAGTCCAGGACGTGTCCGTCAACCGACGACAGGTCCGTCATGGCTGACTGGGCCACGACGGATTTCACCAACTCTGAGGCCGAGAAGGCAGGAGACTCTTCCACACGCCGCACTGCATCCGAGACGCCTTCTGCACCAGTAGCCTCTAGGGCCGCATGAAGGCTGCAGAACGGGCGCATTGCCTCACGGCCACCAAGAATGTCTGCGCCAAGCTTCCGCAAAAACGGCCCCAGCGTTGAAGCGTTCGGGAACTGTGCGTCGTGCACGAGGTCGTCCAGCCAAGGACCAGTTGATTTCGAACTCGCTTCGAGCCCCTCCACAGTCGACGAAAAGCGCAGAGGTGAACTCGACTTGCCGCCAGGGGTCAGCTGAAGATCGAACGGCAATCCGTCCTGGGAACGGTCTCTTGACGTCAGCGTGCAGAACCGGAAGGACCGCTTGAGCCGTGGCCACTGCTGATCCCATAGCCGCAATACCACGTCGTCGATTTCGCTTCCTTCGTTCCGACGCGCCCACACCTGTTCATCAGGGTGCTCGTACACCGCGCTCGCAAGAGTCGTGAACCACGAGGACGCCTCGGGGGAGAACGTGCGTCCTACGGGGTGGGCCTTTGGCTCAACCACGACATCAGTGGAGTAAGCGTCAAGAGGGGCCTTCATCATCGGTCGTTGATGAAGCTCGGTGATGGCGGAGGGTGACACCAACGTCGCTAGGTCGGCAAAGCCGATGAGTAAGGTGTGCGTCCAGACGCATCCTGGACGTGACATTTCAGGGGCTGGCCAAGTCCTAGCCAATGCGTACATGCCCGACTCTGCCAACGGGTAGCCGGTGAGGTAGGGCAACCCCACCGACGCGATGCCAGGCCCAGACGCGTCGCTCATCACGAGCATCAGCCTGGCGTCCTTGGTCGGCAGGCTGACCGAACAAGCTAACTGGCGATGGCCGTCGGTGTAGCCGTGAAGCGCCTGATGAATCTTGACCATCACACCGCTGTCATTCCAAGAGCCAGTTCACCGGCACGGTGAGGTCGTGCGAAATCACTTCTCCAACTACTACCTTGATGCGTTGCGAAGGGACCTCCATATCGCGCATCCGGTCAGCGTCAGCGGTAGGTGCGCCTTTGACATCGTCATATTCCGCACCCTGAGCGCTCACGCCAAATATGCGTTGTTCCCAACCAGCATTGAGACCATGTGTCAGGTACTGGTGCAGCAAAGGAAGGTGCATCTCCAGGAACCGTTCTGGTGACACCGCGTCGTCTTCGACCTTGTCCCACGCCGACAGGATGACCGCAAGCTTGCGGGGCCCAACGTCCAAAGGCAGGGCTTGCAGGCAGCGCAGAATGTCCACGAGCTGAACCTGGGTAGGAGACGATTCAGGTTTCCACGGTACAGCCTTTTCCCCCTGAGCGTTCGCCTGACCATCGGCCGGCGCTGCCCCTTCAGCAGCCGCCTGAGCATCCGTCTGGATGTCACCGTGAATGTCCCCCGGACCGTCACCCATGCTCTCGGCTAGAGCTGCGTCATCTGCGATCCAGCCAGGCGGCTTGATCTTGTCAACATGTATGAACAAAAGGACGCCGCTGGCGCGTAGCGCGTCAGCTACCGAGGGCGTGCACTCCCGCATCTCCCACATCTGGGAAAAGGCCTCGCCTGCAATGTCGGGAAACGCGAGGTCGAACACCTCCCCGCCCTCTGATTGCAAGGTAAGTTTGACGGTCTTGTTTCCGGAGTGGAATGTCCGCTCCTGCTTCTTGGCCTGGACCCACCGCGTAGCGATTTCTCGCAGGTACGCCGCTTCCTCAGCTGCGAGCTTCACGAGGCTAAGTCGCACCAGCACTTTCTTGTTGGTGAGGAGATGCCACAGGGCTGCTAGGAAGGTGGTCTTGCCGGATTCCGGAAGACCCATTGCAACAATGGCCTTACTCATGGTCTGCCCTCGCGCGTGGGCGCAGCCGGCCGAACGAGCGCGCAGCTATCGGGATCACCGCCGGAACCTTCGTTGGATGCAGGCAGGCAGGGTCAGACATCCAGTAGTGCAAGAGTTCCACCATGCCTGTGCCGCGGGCCGCTTTGGCGGACTGCGGTGACGCTGCAACGCGGAACGACTGAATCTCAATGAAGTGCTCAGAGAACTGGTCGCGCACGTCGTGAACGATGCCCTCGAAGAATTGCAAGACGCGCTCGGTCTTGGCCTCGTCCTTGAGTACCGCATCCAGCTTGGTGAGGACGACCGCGAGGCGCTGCCACGGACGGGTAGCGCCCGCTTCCTGGAATGCCCGAAGGGTCAGGCAGATGTCGTCCCTCACCTGGTGGCGTAGCCCTAGGTCGAGAAGACGTTCACCGTCCGCCAGGACGGTTAGGACATCTGCTCGATGCAGTTCAACGAAGTCGTTGGCCAGCGCTGGATCGCTCTGTGCATCCATGTAGTCCTCGCCGGCTCGGTTCGCCAGCAAGGCTGCGCGCTTGTCATGGCAACCTGACGCAACAAGGTCAAGATGGAAGTAGGTTGCATCGCCACCCTGCGTGCGCTCCATCTTGGGCTTCTTGCGCTTCGATGCTCGACGTGTGTCGTGGCACGCAAGCTCGAACGAATGAAGCGTCGAGGACCCCGCGAAGGTAAACCCGCCCACCGGCCCGTGCTGGAAGAGATCATAGGCGCCAGCGATGAGGCTGGTCTTGCCAGAGTCGAATGGGCCCACCAATGCGATGACATTGCACGGCTGGTTGCGCAGCAAGACCTGCGCTTGGCTGCGCGCCAGCGCTTCAGCGCTGGGCAGGCGGACTCCCGGGGTCGGCTTGGTGGCGGCCATCGACGTCGGCCGATCAACAATGACCAGAGCCTTGCCGTAGTGGGTGCAGGCCGCCAAGTCTTGACCTTCGATGCAGCGGCCATCCTGGGCGACCTTGCAGTCCGGGTTGTCGCACTGAACGGTGTCTACTTCCTCTTCTACCATGGCAGTTATCCGAGCCGCGCCAGAGAGAACTCGCGGTAGGCCGCGGCAGCGAACTGAAGTGGCGACAACCGAGCCTCGCGCGGCAGCCCGGTCGTCGTGCACCAAGCGGCAATCCAGTCATCCTTTCCGTGAACCTCATGTCGGCGCTGCATGGCGAAGAGGATCGGGGCCAAGGTTGCCGAAATGCCGTCAGTCGCCAACCCATCGACAGCGTTGTTGAGCCAGTCCTGCGGCATGCCTTGGACAGCCTCGGGAATCGACTGAAGCGGTGCATCCAGCAGGCCGGTCCGGGACAGCAGCGACGACAGCGCTGGCGGGCCGGGCAGCACCTTGGTCAGACTCCCAAGCTCGCGTGCAATCGCCAGCGACAGGTGCTCCGGAGCGACCTTCGAGAAGTCGAGTCTCAGGTCGAAGCTGTGGCCGCCCTCTAACCACCACAGGATGTCGAGTTCCTCGTCTTGGATGTTGACGTACTTCTGTACAGCGGACTCGAACTCCCGTTGCCGACGGGCCATCGCCGAGACGGCCTTGTTCGTCGCAACAGCCAGGGCTTGCGCAACATTCAGCATGACCCCGGTGTTCACGGCCTGGATCAGCGCCTCGTCGTTTTTGTCCACCGTTGGGGCGACCAGCTTGACCTGCTCAAGCGAGGGCCGCCGGCGTGACGTTTCCGACAGTCGGCGTAGGACGTTGTCGGCCATCCCGACGAGGTCCATTGGTTGCTTCAGCTCGCGCAGCCCCCCGCATGACACGCTGGACACAACTGTTGCCGCGAGTGCAGTGACGCCGTCGGTCTCGGAGCCCGTCGCCGCCGCCAAAGCGGACGCCGACAACATGATGAGTTCGTCGTCACCAGGCTGAGTCGCTTCGCCAGCGAGCGCCTGGCGAAGCGTCGCCACCTCAGATGACCCCATCTGAGGCGTGAGGCGGAATGCCAGTTTGGCTAGCAAGGCGAGGTCGGACTTGGTGACAGCCTCCACATAACCTTCAATCGCCGTCCAGCGCTTCTCGATCAACGCCGCATCCTGCTGGAACGACATGCTGGCATACCAGCTCGAAAACTGATCTTGCACTTCTTCCCCCTTGGTTTAGTCGTTTTTCTCGTGCTTCTCGATTTGCTTGGCCAGTTCGGCCAGCAGACCCTTTTCCTTGGCGAGCTTCAAGACGCTGTGATAGCGCTCGTGCGGCGCAACCTGCAGATCGGCCTTTGTGATGAGGCCAAGCTGGAGTGCGATGTCCCGCATCTGGCTGCCCCTGAGCTGCCAGAACCTGAAGATGAGATTGTCGGTGGACGGCTCAGTCACATCGGCCTCCGTCCGCGGCTTTGGGCGCACTTCGGATGCAGCCGCCTCCATAGCAGTATGGACCGCCGAGGCGATATCTGTTCCGCCTTGAGGCGGAGTCACTACCTTCATCTCGGCCCAGCCCACTGCAAACGACGGCATCTGCGGCAATTTCAGCTGAAGCCTCCAGAACTCGTCGCGTTCTTGGGTGAGTAGTGGGACAAACAGCTCGTTCGGGGCTTGTTGGAAGTGGCGCAGACGAGCACGAACTTCGACGCCGCGCGTCAGGCCCTCGCCATCCACATGAAGGTCGACCAGGTTGTATCCGGGGTTCCAGCGAGGCTCTTCCCGGTCAGGGTTCACCGCGCCGGCCAAGAAGCGGAAAAACTCAGGTGGCCGCAAGCAGCGCTGGTCATGCTCGTGACCAAAGAACTGTAGTGGTGCTCGCGCATTGATGGTGTTCTCGGCATCGGCGGCATCAGAAAACCACGAAGGAGGGTGATGACTCAGCACCAGGTTGATCACGTCCTCCTGCGGATTCAAGACCACCTGTGCGCTGCCTAGGAAGAGTCTGCCGGGGGCGTTGTCCCGGTCGCCAAGGCCGGAAATCAGGACGGACGTGAGGCCGTACACGCGAAGCGTCACGCCATCGCCCAGCTTCAGGTCTTTCTCCCAGAAGGGGTATGACGGGAAGATGCCGCAATCGAACTGTGCAGCGAAGTCGTTGTAGGCCTGGAGCGGCTTGAAAAGCGCCTCCGCCGAAGGGGCATAGCCCAATTGCCGGGAGAGTTGCCTGTCGCGATTGAACAGCCCGACTTCCTTGGCGATTGCTTCTTGGGCATTCGAGACATCGACCGCCGCGCAGATCGCCCGGTCGATGTCGTGGTTACCAGGGACCGTCAAGATGCCCTCGGGCTCGCAACCGCAGCGAGCTGCGACACGCAGCAGCCAATCCTTTGCGGCCTTGTATTCGTCGGGATGGCCTTTGAACGCGATGTCGCCACCGACCAGGATGGCGTCGACCGGGATGCCGTCCTTGTTGCAGAGCTCAAGTAGGTCAGCCTCAAGGCGCGTTCGATACGGCGCGTCCCTGTCCCCGCGCGCGGTAAGGCACGCCGGCTCACGGAAATGGATGTCGGAGAGATGCAGTAGGCGCATCGCGCGATCTTAACCATCCGTTACAGCTGCCCTCGGCCGCGTGCGTGGCGTGGACGCGCCCGCCGCCACGCGCCGGCGCAGACCAGCAATGTGCCGTCCGGTCGGTACGGGCCCGCATCAAACATGAGCAGTCTGGACGGACGTTGAGTTGGCTTCGGACGCGGTTAGCGTTCGCCGAGCACCTTCCGGATAGCTCGAGTGAAGCCAACCTTGAACACCGTTCGTCCCTTCTCTGTAAGGATTTCGCCGTGCGTACCCGTTCGCCAGCCCTGGTCATCCAGAAATGGGGCTGAGACGGCGTGGCGAAGTGCCTCCCGCTCGGATTCAGTGAGCTGGGCGTCCATCGTGAGAACGGCGATGGGATGGCCGTCGCCGCTCGGCACAATTGTTGCGGCGAGCGGGCGTCGGTCCACGGTCACCACAGTCTGGGACTTGAGCAGGTTCAACTGCCCTCGCAGCTTGTCTCGCTCGACCATCGTCGCCTGCATGATTGACCGGACCGCCGGGTCTTCAATCCGCATCAGCAGCTCGAGTCCCTGCTGCCGGCTTCGGCGCGGCTTGTCGTCTTGGCTTGTCGACCCCTTGGAATGCCGCCCAGGCCGAGATTAAGCTGACGTAGTCAGCCGAGGCTGCGTTGTAGAGGGCGCGGCCCTTCAAGACGCCTTCGGCTTCGCAGATGCGTCCGATTGCAGACGTGGAGAAGTCCTTGGACCCGGAGTGTTGGCGCCGACAGATGTCATGCACCTTCTGAAGGTTTCCGAGTCGCTGGGAACGGCCGCCCTTCGCCAGCAGCGCTTCGAGCACGACGTCAGGATGAATTTCAGGCACGGTCTGCGCTTTACTCATGTTCGACCCTTAGAGTGAGGATGGGGTGCGACAACCGTGGATCGGCACGGACCATTGCGCCGACATCAATGCCCAAGCGCTCACCGAGTCGTTCACCCGCATCCATCAGGCGGATGACCTCCCGTTCCCGAGCACCGGGTCGTTCGGCTCAAGCTGGCACGCGAGCTTGCGCATGAACGCATTGCCTTGCAGCAACTGTTCACGCTCCGATAGCTAGAGGAAAACTGGCGGCAAGTCTTCGCGATACATCGCGGCGTCGAGCAGTTGGCTGCGTCGAAACACTGCTTTGCCAGGGTCGAGGTCGGGGTAGATTTCAGCGCTCTCACAGACCCCCGAAAGTTGGCGCAACTCAGAGTCCTTTTCTTCGAACGCGAGCTGCACGTCGGCCAGTGTGCCGGCAGCCACGAGCTGCGAGCCAGCGTTGCCGCCATGGTTCAGTGCATGCTGGCAGCGTTCGATGAGTCGATAGCACGCGACCAAATCCTCCGCCAGGTCGCTGAACTTCGACATCGCGCTTTCCCAAACGCGCTCCGCCTGCCGGAACGCTGCCATGCGAGCAAACGGGACGCGCGCGTCCTCAGCTTCGGCCTTCGTGACTCGAAGCCTGTGCAAGGTCTCCTCGTCGGCAAGGCAAGCGTTGCGAGCTTCGTCGAATCGATAGGCGATGGTGTTGAAATGCGCGGCCAGCGCCGGCAGGTGATGTGGCTCGGTGACAAACCAGCGGCATCGAATGCAATTTCGAACGCCGCCTGGCACGGGTGCGTAGATCGGCATCGACAAGTTGCCGACGTTGGGACCGCCGTTGTGACAGCCGCCCAAGGGATAGCCTTCAACCTCGCAAGTGTTCCCTCCAACAAGGCAGAGCCCGTGGTGCGTGGGCATCCACCAGGATTCCGCTCCGTGACGTGTGCGGGAATGGCGGCAGCGAAGCTCGTCTGACAGTTACTGATGGCCGACGACACCAGCGCATCATGGGCAGTGTCCAAGAGGAAGTGCTGGATGCTGCGCTCTTTGTTCGCCTCGAGGTGAGCCGCCCCAGCGATGAGCTGCTCGCGCATGTAGTTGCACCAGGCTTCGTGTAGTACAGGCTCATCAGCAAGCGGCTGTGTCCGACGAGCTTCTGCAGGATGGGAAAGGGCACGTTCCCTTCGAGCGCCAGGGCGGTGATGAGCGACACGCGCAGGCTGTGCAGTGGGAAGAGCGTGCGGATGCTCTTGTCGCCGGCTGAAAGGGTGGGCAACAAGCGAACACACGAGCCATCTGCGTGCGTGTCACCCCGGAACGCGAGCCGAGTCTCGAGGGCGTCCATCAGGTAGAACCAAGCGCGGTTCATCAACGCGTCAGTAACCGGCAAATCTGGGCGAGCAGATTCTGCCAATCGGAAAAGGAAGCAGGCGTCGGGATAGCTTGCGAGCTGGATTTCGCTCTTGGCCTGAATGTGGCGGCCGTCGAGCTCCGTCCAGGGTGTGCGGCGAGCAATCGGGTTGTATTTCTCCTGCCAGTTGCGGAGTTTCTCCAACCAATAGAACGCTTGCTGGTGAACTTGGCCATCCTCCGGCCACGGCAGGACGTACCCTTTCACTGGGCCCGCGAGGTAGCGGTCCGCCGTCTTGTTGGTGTTGACGTAGAGCGCAGACCCGATGGCGCCGCCCTGCGTCAGAGCCTGCCTTCGAAGCACTCCGTTTTGCCACGGCCGTGTCTCGCTGCCAGAAGCCAAGGGACCGGTGTTCAGCGCCCATGCACCTGACGTATATCGCCAGGTGTCCGCTTCACCAGAGTCAAGGAACCTGACCTGCATGGTCCGCAGCGGCAGTATCAGCTTGGTGAGGAGCGCCACCCATCGCACGGGACTCCACATTTCGAGAACGGCTGGCTTTTCGTTGGCCTTCGGCCTCACGCGCCAGACGCAATCAGGGTCAGTGCGGTCAATATCATCCTCGGTGACCGGGAACCAGTCTGGCGCAACGATGCCACCCATGCCAATCCTGGGCCCTGAGACGGTGTGGGCCCACGTCCAATCGGCGAAGTTCGGGCATGCGGCAAGCATTTGGCGCTGCTCGTCGATGGTAGCGGCGAGTGAACGCTCTCGTCTAACCTTGGTAGGCCACGTCGAGACATCTTTGGCACGGGATTTCGGAATGCCGGCGAGATGACAGGATGCCCGTCGTCAGCTGTTTCACTGAAATCACGCAGCAGCACCCATTCCAGGAACTTGTTGATGATGTTGTTGTAGGACGCGCCAGCATTCGACTTGGGACACACCGATGCGTAAAAATCAGGTAGGTGCGTCTGACGGAGCAGGAAGACTGCAGGCGTAGGACGCAAGATCTCGGTGCAGCTCAAGGAAGCAGGCATCCAGAGTGTCCTGGATCTGGCACGCCTAGATCCGGCCAATGTGCGCAGGCGTTGGTCTGTCGTTCTGGAGCGCACGGTGCGTGAACTGCAGGGTATGCCTTGTATCGAGCTGGACGAGCAGCCTGCTCCCAAGAAAGAGATTGCTTGCAGCCGGTCGTTTGGGCGCCCGGTCAATGAGCTCCCGGATCTGGAGCAGGCCGTGACCACGTTTTCCTGCATGGCGGCGCAGAAGCTGCGCAAACAGCAAAGCCATACGGCCCATGTGCTGGTGTTCATTCACACCAGCCCTTACCGCCAAGGACCCACAGTACGCACGCACAGACCTACGAGCGACACGGGCACCCATTGTCAAAGCGGCATTGACCGGACTGCGCAGGATTTACCGCCCCGGCTACCAATTCATCAAGGCCAGTGTCATGTTGCTGGACCTACACAGCGCACGCCTGCGACAGGGTGAGCTCGATCTGGAACCACTGGAAACTTCGGACGACTCCCGTGAACGGCGAATGGGGGTGCTTGATGAACTCAATCAGCGGTATGGCCGGGGAACGGTGCAGTTGGCCGGCGCTGGGCTGCAGGTAGCAGGTGTGCATGCACGCGGGGCGATGCGGCAGGAGCGTAGGTCGCCGGCTTATACGACCTGCTGGGAGGACATGCTGGTGGTGGGGGCCTAATCCAACGCTTCGGCCCGGAAATTCTGCCGAATACTGTCGTATAGGTGTCGCATCCCGGACGATTGCCTAGACTCTAAGCGCTACCCGTTATTCATGGCCAGGGCCGTTCTGCGGGAGTTGATAGAGTCGCTTCAACCCACCGGGAGCCTCAAGCCATGCTGATTACACTGCACAAGAACGCCCGCACCACCCCGCCATACGTGCCGAGATGGCCGCCAGTAGCGAGTCTGCTGCAGTGCTCGCCAAGCGCTTTAACGTCACCGAACAAACCGCCGCCAAGTGGAAGAAGCGCACGAGCGTTGCTGACCGCTCGCACACAGCACATCACCTTCAAACCCAGCTCACCAGTGCACAGGAGACGGTCGTGGTGCATCTGCGCCGCACCTTGCTGCTGCCGCTTGACGACTTGTTGGCAGTGACCAGGGAGTTCATTTGCCCCAGCGTCTCTCGCTCTGGGCTGGACCGGTGCCTGCGCCGCCATCGCGTGGGTAACTTGAATGCGCTCAAGCCCAAGACGCCGAGCGAGCCCCACAGGGCTTTCAGGCTCTACGAGCCGGGGTACCTGCACATTGACGTGAAGTACCTGCCCCAGATGCAGGATGAGATCAAACGTCGCTATCTGTTTGTCGCCATCGACCGGGCCACGCGGTGCGTGTTCGTGGTCATCAAGGACAACAAGACAGCTGTCAGTGCCCAAGCCTTCTTGCGGGCCTTGCACCAGGCGTGCCCTATCAAGATCCAAAAGCTGCTGACCGACAACGGCAAGGAGTTCACCGACCGCTTGTTTGCCAACCGCGAGAGCGCGCCCAGTGGCAACCATGAATTTGACCAGCTGTGCCAGCAGTTCGGGATAGAGCACCGGTTGACTCGGCCCAGAACGCCCAAGACCAGCGGGATGGTGGAACATTTCAATGGACGCATTGCCGATGTACTCAAGACGGACCGGTTCACGGGCAGCGAGGACTCGCAGCAGACGCTGCTGCGCTACGTGGCGCTGTACAACCACCAATTGCCGCAGTCAGCCTTGAAGAGCAAGACACCGATGCAGGCCACGAAAGAGTGGCACCATTCGCATCCGCATTTGTTTAACAAGCGGCCTTATGATCGTGCGGGATGCGACAGCTAGTAGTTCGTTCCATCAATACAGTTACTAAATAGATGATAATCGCCATGCTTCTTCAACTCATGAAGGTGGTGATCATGGCGAGAAAATCTGAACGGCCGCCGTTGGTTCTGACCGCACAGCAACGGGCCAAACTGCAGGATCTGTCGGCGTCGCGGGTGGCGCCCGCGCGCGAAGTGGAACGTGCCAAGGTGATGTTGGGCTATGCCGATGGTGTATCGATCACGGAACTTCAGCGCCGGCTTGGGTTCAGCCGACCCATGATCTACCGGTGCGTGGACAAGGCGCTGGCCGCAGGTGTCCAGATGGGACTCAAGGATAAGTACCATCGGCCACACGAACCGGAGATCAGCGACGAAGCCAAGGCGTGGGTGGTCAGCATCGCATGTACCAAGCCCAAGGTTCATGGCCTGGCGGCCGAGTTGTGGTCGATCTCGGCGCTGGCGCGGTTTGTTGGCGAGCGAGCGCAGGCTGCTGGCTTCCCCCGCTTGGCCAATGCGGGCAAGAGCACCGTCTGGCGCATCCTGGACGACAACGACATCAAGCCGCACAAAATTCGCTACTACCTGGAAAAGCGCGACCCCGACTTTGATCGCAAGATGCAGGAAGTCCTGATGGTTTATCGGGACGTTTCGCTCTACACCGAGGGCGCTGTTCACGATGCAAGGCCCAACCCCATCTACACCGTCAGCGTCGATGAGAAGCCCGGTGTTCAAGCTATCGGGCTGACCGCCCCCGATTTGCCGCCGGTACCGGGCAAGGCCGCCAGTGTCGGGCGTGACTATGAGTACGTTCGCCACGGAACAGTGTCCATCCTGGCCGGTATCGACCTGCATTCGGGGCACATCTTTGCCAACATCGAGGATCGCCACCGCAGTATCGAATTCATTCGTTTGCTCAAACAACTCGATGCGCACTACCCCGAGGATGCGATCATCCGCGTGGTGCTGGATAACCACTCGGCCCATATCTCCAAGGAGACCATGGCCTACCTCAGCAGCCGCCCCGGGCGCTTTGAGTATGTTCATACGCCCAAGCATGGCTCTTGGCTCAACTTGATAGAGTGCGCCTTCTCCAAAATGGCGCGTACATTCCTGCGACACATCAGGGTTACATCCAAAGACGATCTAAAGCAACGCATCCTCAAAGGCATCGCAGAGATCAATGCATCGCCGGTAGTGTTTCGTTGGAACAAATTCGACCTCGGGGTGGCCTAATATGTATTCGTTTTAATGAAACGAACTACTAGGGAGCAAAAATAAGGCAAAAGAGTGTCACAAAGTTCGAATTTTTGCTCCGTCTTATAGCTACGACAGGGCAGAGAACGGAACAATTTTAAGAAAAATGAACGCGCTCTTCAAGTTGCACTGAGTGGCCGCTATGAGCAATCGCACCGTCTTCCCTACCGCCGCTGCCGACATCGAGGAGCCAGTTGCCTCGCAAGCAAGTGCGCCCAAGCGCCGGCGCGGCCGTCCACTGGGAGCGCGCACGCGCGTGGTTCATACACGCATCACCGCCGACGAATTCGCTTTTCTCAGGGCGGTGGCCCAAGACGTAGATCTGACAGTTGCCTCGCGCCAGTATCTGCTCTGGCCAGGCCGCCAGCCAGAGCGTATCGCGCTGGAGGCGTACTGCGCCGAGTTGCTTCAACGGATCCAGCACGGTGCGATGGCATTGCCTGATCAAAGCATTGCCAAGTCCATGCTCCAGGAGCTTCGAAATCTGCGCTATGTCCAGAACGAAGGCCGTTTGCCCAAAGAAGCGATCGTCCCGTCCGTGGAGTTGCTCACGGGCGCCTCTGATTCATCCCCCTCGACTGAGCTAGCTGAAATCCCTCCCACCTTGGAGGAATTCGCTCTTCGGTTCGATGAGGACATGTTCGGCGAGGCCGAGCTGCTGGAGTTGTACCTGGCCGAGTATCCGCCCAATGCCATTGCACAGTCGGGTGCGATAGATCCTTCACGGAGCGATATCTTGCCTGCTCGCGATGGCATTGGGCTGCAGCGCTCCGACAGCTGCAGCGTGCGAACAGAGACGCTGCTTCATGTCATCGAGTGGCTCGATCGCAATTTGGGCGTGCGGCCCGAACGCGAGCACCTCATCGGCCAGTGGATTCGCTTGAGCAAAGCCCAGCGCGAAGCGATGAATCGCGCCGGTGTGATCAGCCTGGGCAACTTGGCGGACTGGATATCTTTGCAGGGGCCAAAGTGGTTTGACCGCTTTCCGCGTTATGGCACAGCTCGTGCCCGTGCGCTGGAGCTTTGGCTCCTAAAGTGGGATCTCAAACCCGCCCAAGGACTGCGTGAGATTGGAAGCCAAGGCGCCATCGTCCCCGCGAGCCAGTCGAGGCTTGTGCCTATCAAGGCGCGGCCATGGCCAGACGATCTGCGTGGTGAAAACGGCCGGTTCCGAGGTCAAGGGCCGAACTCCTTCGATGCGCATGATGACGTGGAGGCGGTCCAGAAGTGGTTCGATCTGATTCGAGAGAAGTCCAAGGCGACCCAGATCGCCTACAGGCGCGCGATCGAGCGCCTGGTCTGGTGGGCGCTCCATGAGAAACGCGTACCGCTGTCTTCACTCAGCACGCCTGATTTGCTCGAATTCAAGGCCTTTTTAAGGGACCCACCCGCTCACTGGGTGCAGCCTGAGCGCGGAAAGGGCGGCACAGGGGGGCAGGATTGGCGCCCACTCAAAGGACCGCTCAATGACAAGAGCATGAACCTGACCTTCGCTGCTGTGGGAGCGATGTTCAGTAGCTGGAAGGAGAAGAACTACATCACGAGCAACCCGGCCTTCGGGATGGCTGGCCCCAAGCGGGAGGACATCACGCTCGATGTCATGCGCTCGTTCACGGACCATGATTTGGCGGTAATCGGCGAGACCTTTGCAAAGCTGGAGGATTCCCCGGCCAAGAGGCGACTTGCCGCCATCCTGCGTCTGCTGGAGACAACCGGACTGCGGCGCGAGGAATTGGAGACTGCAACGTGGGCAGCCATGGAACGTGCACGCATCGACGGCGCCACCTCAGAAGAGTGGTTGCTCGATGTGATGGGCAAGGGCAAGCGCAAACGCAAGGTGCCGATCACTGAGGCGGTGCGCGAGGCGCTGGAGATTCACCGCCAAGACCGTGTCCTTCTTGCGAAGACCAAACCCAAACTGCAGTTTGACGTTGCGTTCGAGGACATGCCCCTCATCGGAGTGATTGATGATCGGTGGCGGGCCCATATGGAAAAACAACACTACCAGCGGCTGGCATCGGGGAGCCCCGAAGTGACAGACAGCGCCCAGGATGCCGACCAGGATGGTGCAGACAAATTGCGAGCCAAGGGAGCCCTTTCTGGCTCCGGCATTTATGCCGTCTTGCGGGCATTCTTCAAGAAGTGCGCGGCCCAGGACGATGACCCGAGCGGCCCATTTTTGAAGGCCTCAACGCATTGGCTTCGGCACACCTTTGCCCACCACGCGCTGGACGCGACGGACAAAGACGTTCCGGTCGTTCAGCAGCTTCTCGGACATTCGTCGATCAACACTACGCTCGTGTATGTGAAGGCTGATCCGAAAGCGCGAATTGATGCGGTGCGAAAAATCAAGATGTCGATCTGATCAGTCTGCGCTATAAACAGGCACTATTTACCGAGTCCCATTGCAATGAACCGCTCTGAAATCATCGAAGTCCTGGCAGCGAAAAACAGCCTTACCAAAGTCGCCGCGAGCGCGGTTCTCGACACGCTCATCGAGACCATTCAAACAGCCGTAAAAAAAGGCGATGCCGTCCAGCTGGTGGGATTTGGCACCTTCAAGGCATCCAAGCGCGCTGCGCGCGTGGGCAAGAATCCTGCGACTGGCGCCACTCTGAAAATCCCGGCAACGACTGTGCCAAAGTTTGTTGCTGGCGCGAAGTTCAAGGCGGTGGTCGATCCCAAAGCCGCCAAGCGCAAGGCCCAGAAGAACGCATAGGGATCGGGTGAGCGGATCCTGCGTCACCCTTACGCCGGCATCTCGCGCCTACAGGCGCGTGCAACACAGGACATCAGCAGATGACAGCGTTCTCCGAAGCATTTAGATCGGAAGTGGTGCGCTTGGCACGCCGTGAAGTCAAAGCGGACCTGGCCTCTTTGCGCAAGTCCGGCGCAGCTCAGCGAGCCGAAATCTCCGCGCTGAGGAAGGACATCCGAGCCCTCCTCGTTCAAGTACGCTCCCTATCCAAAGGGGTCGAGCGTGCGATGCCAGAGCAGCCTGCGACAAAAACGCCACCGGCCGCACGGCGCGGGGGACGCCCCTTTGTCTTTCGTCATGAGGTTTTGCTGGCCAAGCGTGCGGCCTTGGGCATGACGCAGACAGAAATGGGCGTCCTTCTTACAGCGTCTCCGCTGTCGGTGTACCGCTGGGAAACAGGCAAGGCCAAGCCACGAGAAGCGCAGTTGAAGCGCATTCGCCAAGTCCTGAAGATGGGTGTGCGTGAGGCCAGGAAATGTGTCGCCGCTGGCCAGAACCCGAGCGCGCTCGCTTGAAGCGGCGCAGTCCTTAGGCCATGAGCCTAAGAGGTAGTTGCATCTGCACTGGAGCGTCGTCGCGCATATTGCGCAGCGTCAAACGGATCTCGGGGTTGAGATGCGTCCGCAGGTGGTGAAGCCCCTTGATGTTCTTGAGACCAGCGCGCATCGCTACTTCGGCGGCGGGAACGCCCTCCTCCAACCATCTCACCAACCGAGTATTGCGAACAACTTGCGGCCCCATGCGTACGGGCATGGCCGTCCCTGAAACTGCCGCCGCTTGCTTCATGATCGCCTTCACCAGAGCAAACAGGTTGTCCGCGCTCATCGTGGGATTCCTGGCGGTGCAAAAGAGGATGGCGTGGGTCTGGGCCTTGGGAAAGCTTGGGCGGATGTTCAACCAAGAATCGAGGGCGTCAGCGACTTGCGTCGTCAGAACCAGACGCCTGCGCTGATTTGGGCCTGGGCCGTCGAGTTGCACGGTCGCGACTTTCCCAAAGCGCCGCGAGCTTGGATTGGCGATGCGCGTGACAGCCCCGATGGTCAAAAGGCGCGCTTCCTGCGGAGTAATCCCATACTGAAACAATAGCAGCAGCAATGCCTTGTTGCGCGCGAGCACAGGATCCGAGGCATCAAGTTCATTGACGATCTGGAGCGCGGAATGCCACAGAGGCTCCAGCATGATCGCTCCAAGTGGATCTTCTGACGATGGAGTGTCCTCCCGTTCCACGTCAAGAACTGGATTTTCTACTACCCACCCACGTTCAGCCGCAAATGAATAAATGCGCTGCAATAACCGCCAGTAGCGTCGGCGCGTGATGTCGCTGACCCCTTCGGTTTCTTTTCTGGCCTCCAGCCCGGTGCGGAGAAACTGGACCACATCAACCGCAGTCACTTGGTGCCACTCAATGGGGGCAACCGAAACTCCGTCCTCCTTTTTCCGATTGAGCAGGTACGTCATCCAGGTGCTCCAGAAGTGACGATAGAACGGCTCGCTCTCGGCCGAGATTGGATCTCTCGTCTTTGCAGCCGAGTGTGACAACCATTGCTCAAGTAACTCAAGAGCCGTGGGCCGCGGAGGTTCATTCGCTTTGACGATTACAGTTCCCATACCCATATCGAATTTCCCCGGTTTTCACCTTATGTGTTGGCATGATAATCGCACTCCGCTGTTTTGACAAACAAAATGCGATTGCGCAGCTAGGGAGGTCATGTAATACGAATATACCAAAATGGAGTGGGTTTTCGGAAGGCAGATTGCCTCGTGGCGCTTGCATCGTCCTAGATCAACCCATGCTTCAGGTTTGCGAGTGCACCCCAGAGCGCAAAACTTTCCTTCACTCTTCCCTCCCTGTACCTTTAGGCTGCGAGGGGCCGCCCTGAAACTCAGCAACCAGAATAGTGCCCAAATTTGCCGCCATACGGGCTTCTCACACCTACCCAACCGTCTGCCAACGACTATGGGCATACAGCTAAGGTCTCGCTGGATCGTGAACGGAGTTTCTTAAATTGGCTTCATCATCATCAATGAGTCCCCTCTTCTTCCCTTTTTCTGGAGGCTGCGGATTGGCGCCTGCTCCCATTTGGAGTGCGATCTTCACTCTAATTTTAGAGGAAAGTCATACAACTTATTGACTAGCACATTCGCTTCGGAAACGCCTGCTTCATAAACATCTTGATAGAGATTCCAAACCGATAGCTCTAAAAATATCACTAAAAGCGCCGCAGTAAATTCCATTGCTTTTCTTTGTTAGCTCACTAACATGTCTATGTCTCGCATCCCGGACGATCATAAGGCCGCTTATTAAACAAATGCGGGTATGAGTGGTGCCACTCTTTCATGGCTTGTATGGGTCTCTGCGAAGTTAGGGGACAGCCTTTCTGCTTCAGCCTTGGGGTTGGCCACGCCAATCGCAATCACAATCACAATCACGATTTCGCCGTTACCAATAATGCGGTTGTGGTGCTTCCAAGCCGCAAAGTGCCTGTGTTCCAGTGCACGGCGCGAAATGTCAACGGGCTGCGTTACGAAGGCTGCATTGATAAATGGGCGGATTCAAAAGTGAAGTGCAACACCTGCCACCTGTAAGGTCTGCAGATGCAAGCCACCTCTTCGCACTGCCAGCAACTTCAGCCTGAAGATCGCGTCACCATTGCCAGCCTGAAGCAGCAAAACCACAGCGTACGAGCGATCGCCCGGCAACTGCGCCGCTCCCCGGCCACCATCAGCCGGGAACTACAGCGCAACGCCTGCCCGTCTGGCTATGGCAGCGCCGCCGCCCAGCGCCTGTGCCTGCAGCGCAAACGTATCGCCCACCCCGAGATCAAGCTTCACCCCGATTCGATCTTGTTCCCCGGCGGCCACCCAAAGTGCTTACATGCTCCGCCCAAGGAGAGCAAGTTTTTGCGTCGTGAGGGCTTGAAAGGTTTGCAGCCTTACATTCGGACTGTTTTTGCAGTGGGTACTGCTGCCCATGATGGCTATTCGCGGCTGGGGTTCCCATCTCCACTTGGTACTTAACGTACTGACACTTTGTCGGAATGCCCCCAACCCGGTTTGACCTTCGTTCCATCACTGCGCTTCTTGCAGGCTCTCCTTCAAACGGTGTTAACGGCTCGCCGTTGTGCTGTTGGTCAGCATTTGTTGGTGATCAGCTCGCGCTCACCGGCTCCAGCGGATTCCACCTCACCTGGTCAAAGGCTGCGCCTTTGGCCAGGACCGCCCAAGCGGTGCGCGCCATCTTGTTGGCCAACGCCACCACGACCACGTTGTAGTGACGTCGCTCCAGTAGTCGGGTGATCCAGCTTGATCGCTCTGCCCTGGCAACCACGGCTCTGGCCCCGGCAATCAGCAGGGTGCGCAGGTAGGTGTCACCCCGCTTGGAGATACCCAGTTGCTGCGTCTTGCCCCCGGTGCCCACCTGCCGCGGTGTCAAGCCCACCCACGATGCAAACTGGCGCCCGGATTTGAAAGTCGAGAAGTCGCCGACGGCCGCCACCAGCGCCGAGGCCGTCAAGTCCCCAATGCCTGGGATGTGCTGGATCGCCTGCATCTGACGATCCTCGCGGATCATGGCACGCAGCCGCTGACCAAGATGGTCGATGTCTTCTTGCAAGGCGTCAATGCGTTTGAGTTGCTCCTGCACGCTGAGCACCAGATCGGCGGTCAGCCGATCAGCCTGCTGCGCCCGGGCCAGCTCGCTCTGAATTGTCTTCAGTAACTGGTTGTGCCCCACCGGTAAAGCGATGCCGAACTCGGCCAGGATGCCGCGCAGTGCATTGGTTTGCATGATGCGCATCTTCATGAGCTGGCGACGCATGCCGTGCAGCGCCATGCAAGTCTGCTGGCGCTCCGTCTTGACCGGCACGGGCTTGATGTGCGGCTGTTGAGCGGCCACCCAGATCGCTTGCGCGTCCATGGCGTCGGTCTTGTCGCGCAATAAGAAGGCCTTGACGTGCTGGGCAGGCAGCAGTTTGACCTGATGCCCCAAGCAGCTGATCACCCGCGCCCAATGATGAGACGTGCCGCAGGCCTCCATCGCAACCAAGCTACGCTGGCACTTGGCGAAGAACTCGGTGAGTTTGGCGCGCTTGATCTGGCGGCGCTGGATTTCACCAGTGTGCATATCGACGATGTGCAGCTGGAAGACTGACTTGGCCAGATCCAGACCAATGACGGGCAGATTTGCAGTAGATTGCATGGCGGGGCCTCCAGATCAAGTGGTTGTAAGAACCTCCACTTTGGCACTCTGATGCCGTTTCTGCGAGGCCCCACCGTCAACCGATGACAGCCTCATTCAGCAGCAGCGCTGTAGGTGGGCGGACCATGCCATCTCCACTTATGGCCACCCAAACTGCTCCACCCTGGCCACGTTGATCTGACGCACTGAGCCTGGTGCGTCGGGCGCCGTGAGGCCCGACAGGCAGGACGTTACTTTCTGCTCCCTTATCCCGAGGGAGCCCGAGGTTGAACGTCTTGAAGCCACATCTACAAACCACCATCTGGACGCTGCTCAAGGGCGGCGCTACGCAGCGCGAGATCGAGCGCATCACCGGTATCTCGCGCCACACCATCCGCTCGTATCAGCAGCGCTTTGCCGCCGACCCGGCAAACTGCCCCGGGGTGGCCACCGACTCTCCAGGGCAAACTGCTCCACCCTGGCCACCGACTGGCCTGGCGGTGCCTGTGCCGGTGACCACATCCAAGTGCGAGCCACACCGCGCTTTCATCGACGCCCAGTTGCGCCTGGGCCGCAACGCCACCGCCATCTACCAGGACCTGGTCGACCTGCACGGCTTCGATGGTGCCTACAACTGCGTCAAACGCTTCGCGGCACAACTGCGCCACAAGGAGCCCGAGCAGTTCGATCGCCTCTCATTTGCCCCAGGTGAGGAGATGCAGGTCGACTACGGCGAGGGCGCACCCACCCGGGTGCCCGGCACCGAGCGCTGGCGCAAACCCCGCCTGTTCGTGGCCACGCTGCGTTACTCGCGGCGCAGCTTTCGCCGTGTGGTCTGGAAGTCTGGTCAGCAGGTCTGGGCCGAGCTGCACGAGCAGGCCTGGGCGTACTTCGGTGGGTCTGCCCGGTATGTCGTGCTGGACAACCTCAAGGAGGGCGTCTTGAAGCCCGACCTGTACGAGCCCGCCCTCAATGCGGTCTACGCCGCCACGCTGGCCCACTACGAGGTGGTGGCCGACCCAGCCCGGGTGCGAGACCCCAATCGCAAAGGGACGGTAGAGCACGCCATCGGCCACACCCAGGCCACCGCGCTCAAGGGCCGGCGCTTTGAGAGCATCGAGGAGCACAACGCCTTCCTGGAACACTGGGAAGTGAAGTGGGCAGCCTCTCGCATCCACGGTGCCGAACGCCGCCAGGTGCAGGCCATGTTCGAGGAGGAGCGCGCGCACCTGCAGCCGCTGCCGATCACCGCCATGTCGTACTTCACCGAGGTCCAGCGCACGGTCTGCGATGACAGCTGCGTGCGCATCGAGCACAGCAGCTACGCCGCGCGCCCAGCAGCCATTGGCGCCAAGGTGCTGGTGCGGATCTTCGAGCGGCGCATCGAGGTTCGGGACTTGCGCACCCAGGCCTTGCTGCGCACGCATGCCCGGGTGGATCGGCCCGGCACGGTGGTGTTGCCCATGGCAGAGCGCGTGTTCAACCCCTCACGCGAGACCCGCTTCATCCTCAACCAGGCCCGCTCCATCGGCCCTCAGGCGGCACGGCTGTGCGAGATGCTGTTTGCTATCGAAGGGCGGGTGGGCCAGCGCAAGCTCCGGGGCATCGTCAACCTGGCGCGGCGCTATCCACACCGGTTCATCGACGCGGCCTGCACAGGTGCCATGGAGCAAGGCGTGCACAGCTACCTTGATGGCACCCATCTCGCGTGGCTCAGGAGGCTCTTGCGAGCTCTCGGCTTCTGAGCAAGTCCAGCGCAACGTCGACGATCATGTCTTCCTGGCCACCGACCATACGGCGCCGGCCCAGCTCCACCAGGATGTCGACAGTTTTCAAGCCGTATTTCTTCGCCGCCGCCTCGCTGTGGCGCAGGAACGAGCTGTAGACGCCGGCATACCCAAGGGCTAGCGTTTCGCGGTCAACCCGCACAGGCCGATCCTGCAGGGGACGCACGATGTCTTCGGCCGCGTCCATCAGCTGCATCACGTCGCAGCCGTGCTTCCACCCAAGGCGGGTGGCGGCGGCAATGAAGACCTCTAACGGCGCGTTGCCGGCGCCCGCGCCCATCCCGGCCAAGCTGGCATCAACACGATCGCAGCCTTCCTCTACCGCGACAATGCTGTTGGCCACGCCCAGGCTCAGGTTGTGGTGAGCATGTATGCCCGTCTCGGTTTCGGGGTCAAGTACTTCCTTGAGCGCGCGGAATCGCTCGCGCACTTCGGACATGCTCAGCGCGCCGCCTGAGTCCACGACATATATGCAGGTTGCGCCATAGCCTTCCATCAGCTTAGCCTGCTGTGCTAGCGCCCGGGGCTCAGTCATGTGGCTCATCATGAGAAAGCCCACCGTGTCCATGCCCAAGTGGCGCGCGTATTCAATGTGCTGCCGGGAGATATCGGCTTCGGTGCAGTGCGTGGCCACTCTCACGACGCGCGCGCCCGCATCGTAGGCCGCCTTCAAGTCGTGCACGGTGCCGATGCCCGGCAGCAGCAGCGTGGCGATCTTCGCGCGCTCCACGGTGCTCGCCACCGCCTCGATCCACTCCAGGTCGGTGTGGGCGCCGAAGCCGTAGTTGAAGCTTCCGCCCTGCAGGCCGTCGCCGTGGGCGACTTCGATCGAGTCGACGCCTGCTTCATCGAGCGCCTTCGCGATTTCTCGCACATTTGTTACGCTGTACTGATGGCGAATGGCGTGGCAGCCGTCGCGCAGTGTCACGTCCGAGATGTAGATCTTCTTGCCGTTCATTAGTGTCCTCCTTCCGGTCATGCCGTCATGGCCGCGCGCCTGTGCAGGCTGGCAGCAATCCGCTCGGCAGTGGCCAGCGCCGCGCTGGTCATGATGTCGAGATTGCCGGCGTAGGCCGGCAGGTAATTCCCTGCACCCTCAACCTCTAGGAACACGGAGGTCTTGAGGCCGCTCATCCGATCGCCAACACCGGGGATGCGGATCGGCACGTCGATGCGGTCAAACTGCACTTGCTGCTTGAGGCGATAGCCAGGCACATAGGCTTGCACCTCTTTGACCATGCGCTCGATGGACCCAGCGATGGCATCTTGGGAGGCCGTTTCGCTTAGCACGAAGATGGTGTCGCGCATGATCAGTGGCGGCTCGGCCGGATTCATCACTATGATGGCCTTGCCCTTGGCAGCACCGCCCACGGTCTCAATCGCCCGCGAGGTGGTCTCCGTGAACTCGTCGATGTTCGCGCGGGTTCCGGGGCCGGCCGACTTGCTGGCGATCGAGGCGACGATCTCTCCGTAGTGAACCTTGGCCACGCGGCTCACGGCCGCCACCATGGGGATGGTGGCTTGGCCGCCGCAGGTGACCATGTTGACATTGAGCGCATTCAGGTGCGCCTCGCCGTTGACCACCGGCACACAGTACGGGCCGATGGCCGCAGGCGTGAGGTCGATCATGCGAATGCTAGGCTTGGCCGCGCGCAGCAGCGCCTCGTTCTTGACATGGGCAGCGGCGCTGGTGGCGTCGAACACCACGTCGATATCGGCGAAAACCGGCATGCGCAGCAGCCCCTGCGCGCCTTCATGGGTGGTGGCCACTCCCAGGCGCTCGGCGCGGGCCAGGCCGTCGGAGGCCGGGTCGATCCCCACCATCGCAGCCATCTCGATGTGCTTGCCGTGGCGCAGGATCTTGATCATCAAATCCGTGCCGATGTTGCCGCTGCCGATGATGGCGGCCTTGAGTTTCCGGGTCATGTGCTTCTCTCCTTCAGGTCATACGGCAGCCGACGCTGCCCAATTCGCCGATGCGCGCCTGCACCACGTCGCCGGCCTTCAGCGCCACCATCGGCCCGAGCGCGCCCGACAGGATCACCTCGCCGGCTTGCAACGGTTTGCCGCGCGCGGCCATGGTGCGGGCCAGCCAATAGGCGGCGCGCAGCGGGTGGCCCAGGCAGGCCGCGCCAGTGCCCACCGAAGCCACCGCGCCGTTCACCGTCATCTGCATGCCCAGTTCGCCGAGCGCAAGCTGGCCGACGGCGACCGGCTGCTGGCCCAGCACGTATAGGGCCGACGAGGCGTTATCGGCCACGGTGTCGACCAGGCTGATCTTCCACTCGGTGATGGCGCTGTCGACGATTTCCAGGGCCGGTAGCGCGTAGGCGATGGCGCAGAGGAATTCGGACCAGGTCGGCGCGGCCCCTGTGAGCTCGCGTCCCACGACGAAAGCCACCTCGGCCTCCACCTTGGGCTGGATCAGGCGGCTCATGGGCACCGCGTCGCCGTCGAGAAATTCCATGTCGTCGAACAGCACGCCGAAGTCCGGCTGGTCGACGCCCAGCTGCTGCTGGACAGACTTGGACGTCAGTCCCACTTTCTTGCCGACGACGCGGCGGCCCGGTTCGTCCAGACGCGCGCGCACGTTGACCTCCGCCACCTGATAGGCGGCATCGAGGCCGGCGATGCCGTGGCTGGCCGAGATCGAGCCGATGGTCTCCCGGTCGCGCCGCGCCTGGCGCAGCGCTTGCGCCGCATGTTCCACGTTGTTCATGATTCTCTTTCTAGGTTGAGGGTCAGTAAGCTGCCGCGCCGTGCAGCCGAGAGACGGCGTTGCCATGCATGAGGCCGGCGGCGTCTCGTGGTCGGCAATGTCCGCAGCCAAGCAGCTCTCTTACGGCAGCCGTCTTGGCTGGGGTCAGCCGGTGCGCAGCCTCAGGCGACATCCGCTTCTGCCAAAAAGTCGTTCACCAATCGCACGAAGCGGCCACCATGCTCGATTTGCGTCCAGTGGCCGCACTGGCCGAACACGTGGAGCTGGGCGCGCGGGATCATCTGCGACAACCGCATCGAATTGGCTACCGGCACGACACGATCTTCGCGGCCATGAATCACCAATGTTTCGTGGAGCAGCGCGCGGATGCTGTCCTCGGGGCTCGCCAGCGCCTCAATCCAGCGCTGCCGCGGCGCGGGAAACATCGCTGCATACGCTTCTTGCACGCCTTTGCGCACGCTCGCTTCGTATCGCATGCGCGCGAGATCGTCGCTCATGAGCGAGTCGTCGTAGGCGAACCACGCCATGACAGCTTTCATATTTTCGACCGATGGCGTGTAGCCCCAGACCGCGTCCAGCGCCGGCGTCAGTTCGAATTTGAGGCCAGCCGCGCCCATGAGAACCATCCTGCGCACGCGTTCGGGGTAGCGAATTGCGAGCGCCAGCGCGATTGCACCACCGAAGGAGTTGCCAACCAGGTCGACTTGCTTCAGGTCGAGAGCGTCGAGGAACCCTACTGTCTGCTGAACCCATAGGTTCAGCGAATAGCTGCCGTCCAGACTGGGGTCGCTGTAACCGAACCCAGCCATGTCAAGTGCTAGCGCGCGACGCCGTTCAGCCAGCTTCGGAAGCGCAAGTCGCCAGTTGGCCCAGCCGCTCACGCCCGGGCCAGACCCGTGAATGAGCACCACCGGCGAGCCTTGCCCGAGGTCGTGGTAGTTCGTTCGGATGCCGCTCGCCACAATGGATTGGCCGATTTCGGGGGAAATAGTAGTCATCAAACATCTCCATAGAATATCGAGATTATTGATAAAATCGGTTATTACTTAAAATAAGTGCAAACCCCTATAAATATCGATATGTTTACTGGTACGCTTTCGATCATGCAAATGGCACAGAGCGCCGCATCACTAGCTCGGCACTAGCGTGAAAACGTGAAATTAGAAGAAAACGAAGGGTGCAGAAGTAGTTCATAGAATTTCTTCCATGATCCTGAGCGTGCGTGTACAGGCCCACAGCGGTAGACGGTGTTCCGCACCGGGCGTACTTCTTGCGAATCGTCGGGAAGTGGAGGACGTTGCCGGGTCACTTCCCCAAAGGCATATGGTGAGGCTCTCGCTTTAAAAAAAAATGGATCGCGCGACGCGCACGTCACCCACGTGTTGGAGCGCGCTTTAGGAAAGTCAGGTTGGCGCGGCCCACGTGAAATTAGTGCGCCAAGCACGGCCGACGCTATCGACCGTGATCAGGAGATCGTGTACAGGCGCTCATGGAAAATCAGCACTCTTTATCCAACGGCCATGCCCACCGCGTCCCGACGCCAGATGACAGCGAGCCCGCGCCGCGGTCGCTCATCGAGGCGACGTATCGGCAGTTGCGGACCGACATCATCGGCGGCCGGCACGCGCCCGGTGAACGCCTGCGTGTGGAGCACTTGAAGAGTGAATATCAGGTGGGCGCGGGCACGCTGCGCGAGGCGCTCGCCCTGCTCGTAGCGGATTCGCTGGTCGTGCCGCACTCGCAGCGCGGCTTCCGTGTGGCACCCATGTCACTGGCCGACATTGAAGACCTCACGCGGACGCGAACGCTGCTCGAATGCGTGGCCTTCCGCGACTCGATCCAGTATGGCGACGATGCGTGGGAAGCGCGCGTTGTGAGTGCCTACCACCGGCTCTCGCGCGCCGAGGAACGGCTGGCTTCCGACGTCAGTGGCGTGTTCAACGAATGGGAGGAGCGCAACCGCGCCTTCCATGAAGCGCTTACTTCCGCCTGCCCTTCACCTTGGATTCTGCGCTTTCAAGCATTGCTGTATCAGCAGGCCGAGCGTTACCGCCGGCTATCGGCAGTGACCACCAATGTCCCGGCAAGCGTCCACGACGAGCACCGCCAAATTTACGAGGCAGCGCTTGAGCGCAATACCGAAAGGGCTGAGCGCATGCTTGCGCAGCACATCCAGTTCGCTGTCACGGTAATCAAGAAGCAGGGCGTGCTCAAGTGAGCGGCCGACGACGCCGCAGTGCTGTTCGGCGGTCGCTCCTCTGGTCCATCCCTTGCGGGCACTTCGCGCCAAGAAGGCTTCAACGGTCAGGCGCTGGTGTCCGAGGAGGTTAAACCCTACGCTTGGCCCTCCCTTCCGAGGCGATTTCTCGTCGCCGGTAATGCCTCCGCGAATCCGCATACGCCAGTGCAAGATCGCCCCGAAGTCGGGGGATCGGCGAGGTGGACCGTTTCTATTTGCTGGCCTTGAGATCAAGATGACACAACACTCATACCCCTTCCGTCAGGCACGCGACCTGCTCCTGCAACTGCGCGATGACCATGCCGCGGCGACCGAGCGGTTCCGCTGGCCCCGCATGACAGAGTTCAACTGGGCCATCGACCACTTCGACGCTCTGGCCAAAGGCAACCATGCGCCTGCCTTGTGGATCGTCGAAGTCGACGGCAGTGAGCATCGCTTCAGCTATGCGCAGGTATCCGCGCGCTCGTCGCAGGTGGCGAACTTTCTGAAAGCGCAAGGCGTGCGTCGCAGCGATCGCGTCCTGCTGATGCTGGGTAACGAGCCGGCCTTGTGGGAAACGATGCTGGCCACCATGAAACTCGGCGCGGTCATCATTCCTGCCACGGCCTTGCTCACCGCCGAGGATCTGCAGGACAGGCTTCACCGCGGTGACGTACGCCACGTAGTGACTGGCGATACGCACGCTGCGAAGTTCAAGGACCTGCCCGGTGACTACACCAGAATCTGCGTCGGCGCACCACAGCCGGGCTGGATCGAGTATGCGGCATCGTATGGCGCGCCCGAACACTTCGAGCCCGAAGCGCGCACGCTGGCCGTCGACCCGCTGCTGTTGTATTTCACTTCCGGTACCACTTCCAAGCCGAAGCTGGTATTGCACACGCACGAGAGCTATCCCGTAGGCCACCTCTCTACAATGTACTGGCTCGGGCTGCAACCGGGCGACGTGCACCTGAACATCTCCTCACCCGGCTGGGCCAAGCATGCCTGGAGCTGCTTATTTGCGCCCTGGAACGCCGGCGCCTGTGTCTTTATCCATAACACACCGCGCTTTTCGGCACTAGCGTTGCTTCAGACGCTGGCCAAATGCGAAGTCACTAGCCTGTGTGCGCCGCCTACCGTGTGGCGCATGCTTATCCAGGAAAACCTCGCCGAATGGCGACCCCGGCTGAAGCTGCATTCGGTCGTGGGCGCTGGCGAACCGCTAAACCCCGAGATCATCGAGCAGGTACAGACGGCCTGGGGCCTTAGGCTGCGCGACGGCTACGGGCAGACTGAAACGACCGCCCAGGTCGGCAATTCACCCTCTTTGCCGGTCAAGGCCGGCTCCATGGGCAAACCGCTGCCTGGTTACCGCATCGTTCTGCTCGACCCCGATGGCCAAGAGGCTGACGAGGGGGAGGTCTGCATCGATCTACACGAGCGGCCGACGGGCCTGATGGCCGGCTACCTCGACAGCGCAGAGAAGAACGCAGAGGCCACGCGGGACGGCTACTACCATACGGGCGACACAGCCGCTCGCGATGCAGATGGCTATTTCACCTTCGTCGGCCGCTCAGATGATGTGTTCAAGGCATCCGACTACCGTATCAGCCCCTTCGAGCTGGAAAGCGCTCTGATGGAGCATGAGGCCGTGGCGGAAGTGGCCGTCGTGCCGAGTCCCGACCCGGTGCGCCTCGCCGTTCCCAAGGCTTACTTGATGCTCGCACCGGGCCGTGCGGCGGACGCCGCCATGGCACAGGACATCATGGCCTTTGCCAGACGCCGACTCGCCCCCTACAAGCGCGTGCGACGCATCGAGTTCGTGACCGAGCTGCCCAAAACCATCTCTGGGAAGATTCGTCGCGTGCAACTGCGGGCACAAGAAACGACCCGCGCTACCACGGGCAATCGCGGCGATCAGGAATTCCACGAGGAAGATTTTCCTGGCCTGCGTCAGGAGTCTTGATAAGTACTGAGTACCGAACTTGCACTGCGATCTATAGATTGGAGCTTGCCTGACCATCCCTGCGATGACAGCGATGATGCCGTTTAACGGATGTCAGGTCGCTCGAGTTCGCAACAGCAATAAAGCGCTCGCGAGCTTGAGAATCTCATTGGCTTTGCGCAGCTCTTTGACCTCGCGCTCCAGCGCCTTCATCTGCTCGCGTTCGGAGGTGGTGATGCCATCGCGCACACCAGTGTCGATCTGGTCGCGTTTGACCCATTCATGCAAGGTCTGCGGCACGCAGCCAATCTTGGGCGCCAGGGATTCGATGGCAGCCCACAACGACGGGTAGTCGCCTCGGTGCTCGCGCACCATACGAACAGCGCGTTCGCGAACCTCGGGTGAGAACTTGTTCGACTTCTTCATAGCTCAATCCTCTCAGAGAAAAGAGCCTCCTCAAAGCCGGGGCGGTTCAGTTGCGACATCACGCAGTGCCGAATCAACGCCAGCAAACAAATATCCGCGTTCGCGCGGATGCGCTCAGACAGGCCGTAGACCGCGCAAGCTCAATTTCTGATTTCAGGGCCCTGAATTTACGATGGGTGCCAGCGCCGTATAGCGTGCGTCAGCTCGCGGGGCTTCAAGTGCTGGATGTTCGACACCAGCAGCTTCCCCTTCGTTACCTAGCCCGCGCTAGCGCGGTTTGCCCGTTATCGCATTTGAAAAAACGACACTGATGATGCGTCCCAGCTGAGCCTCGCCTGTTTCGTGAAGTCGCTACGCTAAGGCAAATAGTTCTTGAGTTTCCCCGTGAGCTCAATGCAAACGTCGCCCTTCGGGACCGTGCGGCAACCAAGCATCATCCGGTCGAATTCGTCAGATAGCGTGATATGGCGCCGGCTCTGTGGACCGGTCACAACTACCGCACCTTCCACTAGTCGGATTTTGCAAATTCCGCACCCACCGTTTCGACAGCCGCGCGGCAAAGGCACCGACGCGGTCCTGGCGAGCGCCTTGAATATGTCCTCGTGTTCCCTGCATGGAAAGAAATGGTCATTGACCTTGACGGTAAATGGCAGCATGGCTAGCCCCTTCTGGTTGGCAGTAACAACTACTGGCTCAGGCTGTTCATGACGTCATCGACAGCTGACGGCTTGAGCAGTTCGCCAGCCGTCCTGCCCGTGGACGCGATTTCCGGCGCGAATAGGAGGATCGCAACCATGAGAAGCTGAAGCAGAATGAATGGGATAGCGCCGTAGTAGATGTCTGTTGTGCGCAGTTCCTTGGGTGCTGCAGATCTCAAGAAAAACAGGGAAAAGCCGAACGGCGGATGCATGAAGGACGTTTGAAGGTTCAGGGAGATCATCACGCCAAACCACACCAAGTCAATGTCGAGCGCGTTGGCCACTGGCACCAGCAGAGGTACCACGATGAAAGCCAGTTCAAAGAAGTCGAGAAAGAAGGCGAGAAAAAAGATGAGGAAGTTGACGAAAACTAAGAAGCTAATCCTCCCCCCGGGCAGACCCGTCAGGAGGTGCTCGACCCAAAGGTGTCCATCCACGGCATAGAGCGTCAAACTGAAGACGCGCGCCCCAATGAGAATGAAGATTACGAAGCAGGTGAGTTTTGCCGTGGCGTGCATTGCTTGGTTCAACAAGCTCATGCTGAGCCTCTTGCGCATCGTAGCCATCACCACGGCGCCCATAGCGCCCATGGCGCCGCCCTCGGTCGGGGTCGCGAGGCCAATGAAGATAGTCCCCAAAACCAGAAAGATAAGGAGAAGGGGTGGTATCAGCGTCAGGCCCGCCCTGACGTACCCTTTGAAGTCGAAGCGGACCCTGTGCTCCGGAGGAATCGCGGGTACGCTTGCCGGCCAGATGATGCTCACGCAGGCGATGAACAATGCGTACAGCCCAACCAAACCAAGCGATGGCCACATGGCGCCCGCATACATGTCACCGACCGATTTGCCGAGCTGATCGGCCATCACGATGAGCACCAGCGAAGGTGGGAGGATCTGCGCTAGCGTTCCCGAAGCGGCGACCACCCCTGCCGCGATGCGATGACTGTAGCCATACCGCATCATGATTGGAATCGAGATCAGCGACATGGAGATAACGGAGGCTGCAACAACGCCGGTTGTCGCGGCGAGCAGCGCCCCGACGAAGATGACTGCATACGCCAGTCCGCCGCGGACCGATCCGAAAAGCTGACCGATAGTCTCCAGCAGTTCCTCTGCCATTCCGCTGCGCTCAAGGATCAAGCCCATGAAAGTGAAAAACGGGATCGCCAGGAGCGTCTCGTTCGACATCACGGAGAAGATCCGATCCGGAAGGGAAAGATAGATCGACGGCGACAGCAGATCCAGGGAGAGGCCGATCACACCAAAGATCAACCCATGCGCAGCCAGCGTGAATGCAACCGGGTACCCGATGGCGAGCATCAGCACCATACACCCGAACATGATTGGTGCGATATTCTGGACCAGGAATTCCTGCATGGCAATTACGCTTTCGCTTGTGGTGCTGCACTCAAAAGGGTCTTGAGCTTCGCTACGTTCTTGATGATCTCGGAGGCAGCCTGCAATGCGAGAAGGATGAATCCGAGCGGCACGAGCAGGCGAGCCGGCCAGATCAGCAGCCCTCCGGAGTTCGACGACATCTCTCCATCGGCGAAGGCCGTCCAGAAGACGTCGAAGCCAAGATAGATCACTAGGCCCGACAAGGGCAAAATGCACAGCAGGGCACCTAAGATGTCGAGTACGCACTTCTGCTTTTCGGAGTACTTGCGGTAGAAGAGGTCTACGCGCACGTGCCCCTGCTCGCAAAGAGTGAGCCCTGCGTAGAGCAGGAAGACCGCTGCGAACATGTACCACTGCGTCTCGAGCAGGGCATTCGAGCCGATGTCAAACAGTTTCCTTAGGAGGGCGTTCCCTGCACTTAAGGCCGCCATTACGAGGACTAGCCATTTCACACAGACTCCAATTCGGAGATTCATAGCGTCGATGCTGCGACTGAGCTTGAACAGGAAGTTCATATTTGGAACGGCGTAGCGGGGCGGCCCGCGCCGCCAGGATTAGTACGAAGTGAAGCGTGCCGGCAACGAAACCCGACCGAGCCCCGGACTCAGCGGATAACTGTGGCCATCATGTTGTCGAAGCGACGTTCCGCAACACCGAGCCACTGGATTTGTGAATTCCTGAATGCCTTCCAGTTGTCGTAGATTTCCTTGAACCTCGGATTCTTTGCCGAGATCTCCTCGTAGATCGACTCCGCCGCTGCATACGCACTGGTCATGATCTCGTTGCTGAAAGGGCGAACCTGCGTTCCCTTCGCAATCAGGCGGCGCAGCGCAGGCGGGTTCAAGGTGTCATACATCGCCTGCATGTAAGCTTGGCCTTCGGCACACGCGGCCTCGAACACCGCCCTGTACTCCTTGGGCAGTTCGTTCCACTTGTCAAGGTTTACATACATGGAACACTGTCCGCCGCCTTCCCACCAAGAAGGGGTGTAGTAGTACTTCGCGACCTGGTTGAAGCCGAGCTTCTCGTCGTCGTACGGACCAATCCATTCGACGGCGTCGATGGTGCCGCGCTCAAGTGCCGGATAGATGTCAGATCCTGGAATCTGCTGGGGCAGTGCACCCAGTTTGGCCATCACATCTCCACCGAGCCCAGGCAGGCGGATCTTCAACCCTTTCAGGTCGGCGACTGTCTTGATTTCCTTGCGGAACCAGCCCCCCATCTGAGTGCCGATGTTGCCGCAGGGGACGTTGTAGATGTTCTGCTCCTTGAAGAGGTTGCGCATGAGCTTCTTGCCGTCGCCCATGATCATCCACGCGCTTTGCTGGCGGCTGTTCATGCCGAATGGCACGACGCTGTCGAACGCAAAGGATGGATCCTTACCGGTGTAGTAATTGCTTGCCGTGTGTCCGGCGTCCACCACTCCTTTGCCGACGGCATCCAGGACGGCGTTGCCTGCCACAAGCTCGCCGGGCGCGAACAGTTGAATCTGGAACTTTTCATCGGTCATCTCAGAGACCCGTCGGCACACAAACTCTGAGGTCCCGAATAGAGTGTCCAGCGTCTTGGGAAAGCTCGATGTCATTCTCCAGCGAATGGCTGGCTGTGCTTGTGCGCTCGTGTGAGCAGCCATAAGCGTTGCGGCAGCTACTCCGCTGCTCAAGAGGATAGATCGACGTTGCATTTTTGAGTCTCCTTTGGGTATGGGTATCGGTAATAGTGCTTATGAGACAAACACGCACTTGGCAGCGCGGAAAGGCTCAGTCGCTGAGGCCACCGCCTGCGCTGAGCACCTGGCCGGTGATATATGACGCTTCATCGGAGGCGAGAAAGCAGATGGCGTTAGCAACCTCGTCGGTCGTTCCGAGCCTCCTCATGGGCGTTGCATTCATCGTGTCAGTACACGCCTCGCGTTCCCAGGCCTGCTCTTGAGGCGAGTTTAGTTCTGTGTTTCTCGGCACCCGCCGTACGCCGTTATCGATTGCGCCCGGCGCAACGCAGTTAACACGTACATTGAATTCGCTAATTTCTCGTGCCAATGCGTTGGTGAAGGCGTGCACACCTCCTTTTGCGGCCGCATACGGCGTGCGATAGAGGCCTCCGCCGGTGATCGTCGATCCCACGGTTACGATCGATCCGCATCGTTGCCTCTTCATCTGGATGGCTATTTCCCTGGCGCACCACAGCGTGGGCCACAAGGATCGATTTATTTCTTTCTCGATCTCTTCCGGCTGGTACTCGGTGAGCGGCTTGAACCAGATGGTGCCTCCCACATTAAGAATGGCGGCGTCGACGCGGCCGTATGTCTGAACGGCAATCTGCACCAAATGCTTTGCTGCTCGCGCTGTGCTGAGATCACCATGCACAGTCAGGACCTGTGCGCCTCCCACTTCCATTTGCTTGGACATCGCCAACAATTCCGTCTCGGCCATGTCCGCCACGACGACTTTTGCGCCCTCGGCCGCAACCTTAAATGCGGTCGCCCTGCCGATGCCCTGCGCCGCACCGGTCACAATGACAACACGGCCTTCGAATCTGCGCCCCTGGATCGATGCATTGGTAGTCGGAATCACTTCAGGCCGCCTTCTCGATGTCGAGGAGCTCGGCTTCTGCAGCAGTGAAATCGGCAGCTGTAAGTCCCGCGACAGAAGTCTGAACGTGTTGGGCGATTAGGTGCTTGGCACGTTCGATGTCTCGGCATAGGCAGGCTTGCAAGAGGTCTTCGTGTTCCTTCTTGTCATGTTTCCTTCCGTCAGCCTTGCGGGCAACGATCCGCCGATAGCGCTTGGCCTCTTGGAAGAAGGTGCGGCGCATGGTCTTGAGCCGCTCGGACGAGCTGGCGGATACCAATGCCTCATGAAAGCGATCATTGGCCCGCTCGTATTCATGGATGACACCTGTCGGATCGAGATGCATCCGCTCTTCCGCCTTGGCTAGCAGGAAGTATTCGGACGTAATCAAAGCCTCCCACTTGTCTCCACCCGTGCGAAGGCTATCTTCCAACGCTGCAGACTCTACGAGCGCACGGGTCCGCGCCAGATCCAGAGCGTCCGCCAGAAATAGAGGGGCAACGCGGAAGCCCTTTTGCCCCTCAAGCCTGACGAGGAATTCCGCCATCAACACAAACAAAGCGTCCCGAACAGTGGCCGGACTCACTTTGAATCGATCCTTCAGCTGCTCCGTTTTCAGCTTCGCATTGGGAGCCCACTTCCCATCGATGATCTCTTCCCTGAGTACGTTTGCAACCGCCTCGCTGCGGGTCTTCGTATCGTTGTCGTCAATATTCATGCTGATCCTGGATTTGCAATTTCTGGAATTTATTGAAGTTCCGGAATTAATTTTATTTCCGGAATTTTAGTTGTCATTTTATTGTTCTGTTGTAGAGTTAACCCTGTTGCATAGTAAATAAAACTAATGTATTAGCGTATGGAGAAATTCGCATCTCGATCGCAAGAGGCGAGGCTCTTTTGGAGCGGAGGGGCCCGGTTGCTGCGCAATACTGCTTGCGCTGACGGGCGAGTCCCGTCGTCAGCTGCGCAAGGCACGCAAATAGGCAAAAACTCAAGACCCATCGTGACTCGCAACTAGAATTGCAGTCCGTAACACCTCACACGACACGACCGAGCACGAAGAGCGGAATCGTCGGTCACGTTCGCTGAAATACGCGGCAATAGCACCCCCGGGCCAAGGAACCACCAACCAGCACCCGCTGTGCGGGCGAGGTGGACGAAGTTCAACGAGTCAAGCCGCAACAAGTCGCGGGTACGTGCTCGGGTAGAGCACGTCTTCTGCGTGGTCAAGCGGCTGCGGGGATTTCCTAAGGAGGCTGCCGCGGCTACAGACAACGCCACCCGCGCATTCCCGGCCCCCGGGCTTCCTGGGACAGGGTCTGGTCGCAAGGGCGGAAATCGCCCCTCAAAATCCTGCGACCTATCTCAAATGGACAGTGAAGGCCATAAACGTCCAAGAACTGCGTCACCAAGTGCCGATGACTCCAGCACTTCAGCACGCGCGTAGGAATGTACGACGGCCCTGCACTATCTACGGCAGTGCGCAGGCCAACAATGACTTGCCGGGACCGATGGAGCCGGTGACGAGCGTGCTATGACGCGAATCGATACCGGGGCCAGCTACCAAACACTCATGAGCGTCTTGCGATCAGTGCTGCGCTCGTCGCGGGTATCGAGATCTTCAGTGGCCGCCTTCGGGTACTTCAACCCCCGCTTCCGTCGTTAGGCAATCGCGTTTCTCTTTTGACTGCGCCTGTGGACCCGATCGACAACAGCGGCATGCGCTCTCAGGTCATTCATGCCCGCGCCGCTGATCTGATCCTGCAGGCTGGTGGCCGCGCCCTGGAGCTTGAGGACCGCCGTTGCTCCCCGATGATGTTCATAGCGTTGTTGTCACATCCAAGGGGAAGAGCAAGATTTTCCAACGATGCAATCGTTCTCATAACACATCTAATTGCCTATCGCAAGAGATAAAACGCGGTACCTCCATCGTATTTAGACCGATAAAATTCCGGAAATTTAATCTATTTCCGATATTTAACAGGAGCGATCATGGGCGTTATGCGGTTAGGTCATGTCAACTTAAGAGTGATGGATGTTGAGCAAGCTATCGATCACTACGTGAACATTATCGGGATGACGGTCACTCAGCGAGACCCCGACGGTTGTGCCTACCTAAAATGCTGGGACGAATGGGACAAGTATTCCTTGATACTGACCCCCACAGATGAAGCAGGCATCATCCACATCGGATTTAAAGTTGAGAGGGACTCAGACCTTGATGCGATTAAGGCTCACTTCGAATCCGAGCGCATTCCGATCGAGGCGCTCGATGCGAATGTGCTGCCTCTTTGTGGCAGGTCCCTGCGTTTTAATCTGCCCAGCGGTCACGAAGTCTGGCTGTACGCAGAAAAGGAAACATCAGGCACCGCGGTTGGCGATCAGAATCCGGATCCATGGCCGGATGGCCTGAAGGGTGCGGGTGCTCACTGGCTCGACCACTTAGCGCTCGTATGTGAATTCAATCCGGAGCAGGGTGTCAACAAGGTTGCTGAGAACACCGCCTTCCTCCAAAAGCATCTTCAATTCAAGCTCACTGAACGCGGCGTGGCAGGGCCAGACGGAGACATGCTGGTTGCTGCGTTTCTAACGCGTACAAGCACCCCGCACGATATCGCTTTCGTACCAGGCCCCTCGATGGGCTTGCACCACATCGCGTTCTTCCTCGAGGATTGGAATGCCGTGCTAAAGGCAGCCGATGTCGTCGCAAAGGCGCGCAAAAACCCGAGCTTGACGCCCAACCGGCACGGTATGACACGTGGCCTAACGTATTACATGTTCGATCCCTCGGGAAATCGCAACGAGACTTTCGGCGGCATAGGCTATCTTGGCCAACCCGATCGACCGCTGGTCACATGGACTGATGAACACGTAGAACGAGGATTGTTCTTCCTAGGCGGCGACAACAAGGCCTTTATGGAGATCTACACCTGAGGTTGAAAGGCTATGGTCCATCGACCGATGGAACGGTCCCAGGTGCGCGCGTCAGCGGGGCCTGCCACGTCTTGAGCTGGCTGCTGCCGCCTACATAGCTTCGCTCCTGCGAGTTTTGAACCGCCCCCTATTTGAACTGACCCCCAGAAGTTGGACGGTCGCGATCCCACCAATCAGGCGGTGTTTCTCAGCCGGTATTCCACCGGGCTAAGTCCTTGCAATCCGAGTTTGATGCGCTCGTGGTTGTAGTAGCGGATGTAATCATGCACGCCCGCCTCGAGTGCCGCGATGCCGTCATGCGTCTCAAGATCGGACTTGGCGGCGCTGGGCCGTGTCGTTCTGGTTTCATATTGGGGAGCCCTTGCTTCCTCCTTCCAAGAGCCTCCACGCCGCCCTCATCGAGTTTGCGTCGCCAGACCACTACTTGGTTTGGATTGCGAATGTCGTAGAACGCCGCCACTTGGCGGTTTGATAGCTGTTCACGGTCCTGATGGGACAGGACCTGCAGCTTGAACTGCGCTGCGTTTGGGGCGCAAACCGTCAATGCCGTGCAGGCGGTAGTGGCTCACCCAGCTGCGAATCTTCTCCTCAGGCAACGACCACCGCCGCGCCAGCTGAACCGCCCCGGTTTTGAACTGACCCCCAGAAGTTGGACGGTTGCCATCCCGCCAACTAGGCAGTGTTTCTCAATCGGTATTGCGCCGGGCTTAGCCCGTAGTGCCAGCCTTGGTCCGAGTGAACGATCAGTTGCGCAGTGCACGCGGTCCGCGAAAGCGCTGCCCGCAGCGTGCGGGCAACCAGCTTGAGCAAGACAGCGCGGCCGTTTGAAAGCCTGCAGCTTGCTCCTTCGGGTTGGACTGAGCGGCCTTGAGCTGGTTGTAGATCATCAGGATGCTGCCGCCTAAGGCCTCGATAAAGCGTCGTCTGATAGATCATGGCTCATCAGATATCGGCCCGATTGGCTGTACGTGGCCTTCGTCATCGGTGTGTTTGCTAGGTGCACAGTGGTTTGGCAGGTATGCTGCTTGATGCGCACGGACTTGGTTCTTGATGCGCTGGATCAGGCTTTGTATGTCTGGCAAGTTGCTCGGGAAAAATTGCGCTCTGTGCAAGCAGTTTGACCCTCCGCTTGAGAGTGGCCGGTAGGATGTTTGCAAGGTTGTGAGAATGGCTTGCGAAAGCGTTCTCGTTGAAATTGCAAAGTTCCTCGAGTGGCAGAGGCCGAAATTTGCAAGATCAATGAGAACCTACACGCGGTCCGGGAGAAGAATGGGTCTTGATCCGTCCATACGATCCACGGCAGTATCTTCGACTGCGCCGCCCCGACTCCACTACTGCCCACGCACCGTCGTGCGCTGCGGCGTGGCAACTGACGGTGTCTCAGTTATTTCCGGAGCGTCTCATTTATTTAAGTACGCCACAGCTACCACGTCAAGGCGCTGACCGAGCGGCTCGTGGCCGATGCCTTGGCAGCCCTGCAGGCCGACACCCCAACACCGTCGGCGTCGCCTTCCATGTTGACCCAGCAACACGCGCTCATTCGCAGCGCCGACGAGTACGGCTGTCTCTTTGCCCACGCCGCCACCGCCACCCAATCCCTTGAGAGCATCCAGTCATGAACATGATCGAGATCGAACGCGCCCTGCGCGAGCTGCGCCTGTCCGGCATTGCCGAGACCCTGTCGACCCGTGTGATGCAGGCCCAGGCCGCCCAGGAGCCCTTCCTGGAGACCTTCGCTGCCATGCTCCAGGACGAGCTGGACCGGCGCCGCTCGCGCCTGACCGAGCGCCGCTTCAGGCGCTCGGGCCTGGATGAGCGGCCCTCGCTGGCGGACTTCGACTGGCGCTTCAATCAGAAGCTGCCGCGCAGCGCCTGCTTTGAGTTGCACACCCTGAAGTTCATCGGCGAGGGCGCCAACGCGCTCGTCATCGGCAAGCCCGGCACCGGCAAGAGCCATGTGGCCAAGGCCGTGGCCTACCAGGCAACGCTGCAGGGATACGACGTGCGTTACGTGGAGGCCGACACCGAGTTTGCCCGCTACGGGCTGGCCAGCACAGAAGAACAGGCCGAGCAGCTCAAGGGCTGGATCGAGCCCGACCTGCTGGTGCTCGACGATCTGTTCCTGGCCCGGCGCATCGCCGATGTGAGTGCCGAGCTCTTGCAGGCCATCGTGCACCAGCGCTACAAGTTACGCCGCGCCATCGTCATCACCTCCAACCGCGTGGTGCAGGACTGGGGCAAATACCTGGGCGACGCCACCATGGCCAGCACCATCCTGGACCGGCTCATGCACCGCTGCGCGATGCTGGAGTTCGAGGGCAAGAGTTACCGATTGAAGGAGGCCGCCTCACGCATCACCGCCACGCCCGTATAGTCACCATCCGTCCGTCCTGCCTGGAGCAGTTTGGGGTGGCCATCGGGGTTGTTTGGCCTGGTGATTCATCTGCTGCGCCTTCGCTGGTCGCCCGAGCAGATTGCCCTGACACTGGCACGCTTGTATCCCCCTGGCCATGAATACCGCGTGTCATACGAGACCATCTACAACTGCATCTACGCCATGCCCGTGGGCGAGTTGCGCAAGGAGCTGATTGCAACCTTGCGCCACGCCCACAACAAGCGGCTCCCTCGCAGCAAAGGCAAAGACCGCCGGGGCCAGATCCCCGACATGCTCAGCATTCATGTGCGCCCACCCGAGATTGAGGATCGCCAGTTCCCCGGACATTGGGAGGGGGACCTCATCAAAGGAGAGGGCAATGCCAGTGCGGTAGGGACACTTGTGGAGCGCACCAGCCGACTGGTCATGCTGGTCAAACTGCCTGAGTTCAGACCAGCCAGTGCTGCCAATGTTTTGCAGGCCTTTACGGACAAGCTGTTAGGCATTGCGCAGCCGATGCGCCTCTCCATGACGTACGACCAGGGAAGAGAGATGGCCATGCACAAGAAGCTCAGCGAGCAGACCGGCATAGCGGTGTACTTCTGCGACCCGCACAGCCCCTGGCAGAGGGGGTCGAACGAGAACATGAAGGGCCTGGTGCGCCAGTACCTGCCCAAGGGGACAGATCTCAGCATCTACAGCCAGAAGCAACTCGATGCGATTGCCGATGAAATCAACAACCGTCCCAGAAAGGGCCTGGGGGTACGATCACCGTTGGCGGTGTACCGCGAGTTGCTGATCAACAACCCGCAGTACTCCACTCTCGTTCATTGAATCCCAGGGTGTTGCACTTCACTTTTGAATCCGCCATGCCTTTCACAACTGAACGCACGATCGGTCACAGGTCGCAGATACCAATACCTTGATCATCCGACAGCTTCAGGATGGTATTCATCGAATGACCGGCGCCCATGGCAGCCGCGCACGTTGCTCGCACTTGGTCTTCCTCTAGGATGCACTTCAACTCTTGACCGCCGAAAGCGATCGGCCCTTGCGTCATCGTGTACAACGCGATGCGCAAGAGCTCCTGTTGAGCGGCAACGATCGTCCGCAGCTCCTTCAAAGTTTCAGCCTACTTTTCCATATGAACCCACGTACTTTCCGAGACGCATCGCACTGGAATATCCGCCGATGTCGAACGCTTGTGCATCGGGGTCGTTCGTGCCTCCTTGCTGCCTGGAGGCGGCGTCGGTGTCGAGGTGCTTGTTGATGCCGACGAATATCGCTTTGATGGCCACGCAGTGTCTTTATCCGATCTGTCCAAGAAGCCGTTCAATCACATCGCTGGCCTGGCGCTGGCGCAGTGCCCTCGCCTCGCGCTGCTCGGGCTCGTCGCTCTCGCCAAGTTCGAACTTGGCGACCGACACCGGGCCATCCTTGCGATACCCCTCAGTCCTTTCGTCCTGGGCGAACCGGTTGCGCAGGATTGCCAGGGAGGCTTGGATCACTGCGCCGTGCCTGCCAGCCAGCTCTTTGCGGAAGACCTCGGCGACGGCATCCGATCCCGTGGGTGCGTGCTCGATGCAATAGATCAGGTCGTGCGCATCCTTGCGCTCGAAGCGTTGATCGAACGCAAACGACTTCAGGCAGGTGAAACTGACCAGGTTGGCGTGCTTGACCTGCTCGGTCGCCACGCCGTTGCCACCCAGCAGTTCGGCCTGGATCTCGGTGACCTGATGGAGGTCAAAGACGATGGACGAATGCGGAATGTTCAACGCCGAGATCGTGCCATCGGTCGGCAGCGGCTGCACCTTGCCGCCGGCGATATCAGGTGCATCTGCGAGCAACTCCAACACCATAAGCGCACCGTGTTCGGTGCGGGCTTGCCAACGCCAGGAGAGTTTTTTCCCGGCCTCGTTTTCGGCGCGCTCGAAGCCCATCTTCTTGAGGTTGTCCTCCAGCGTGTGATACGCCTCCGTATCGGCGAGGATTTGCAGGTCGATCACGACGTCGACGTCGAGGGTGCCCGCATGCGCGGGGACCGCAGGTGGCCGCGCGGCGACCAAGTATCTCGGGGTCAGGCCACCGACCAGGTAGACCGAGTCCTTCCACGGCCCTAACCCACGCAGCAGCGTCACGAGGACGCGTTCGCAGTCAAGCGTGTACTGGTCGCTGTAACCGTCGAGTGTTGCGGGCTTGACCATCAGAAGCCGATCCGTTCTTTGCGCAGGTGCTCGGCCATTTCCTTGGAGCGGCCTTCGCCGCGTAGCAGGTCGAGATAGATCTGTACCGGACTGGCCAGCCAGATGCCGCCGACTCGCTCGCGAAAGAGCAAGTCGCCCGGCGACTTCGCTTCGATGATGACCATGTTGGCGCCTTCGTTGACAAGACGTGCGCCCAGCTCACCGATGGCGGCATCGGCGTTGGAGCCGAGCAGCAGCCGGGCGCGCACCTGGGAAACGCTGGAGAGGAATGGTGAATAGCGCTGTGCCCCAGCTTCGTGGCTGATCGCGTACCCGGCGTCATGGGCGTCGAAGACTTCGCCGACCCGCTCCAGCAACTGGTTCGCTTTCGTGGCTGGCACGTAGTAGCGGCGAAGGTTCGGGGGTCGGATGGATGCGAGTTGTTTCACCCACGCATCCAGCAAAGCTGCGGGCTCGCGAAGGTGACGCTCCTTGCTCGGCCCTTGCCCGCGCGACACCAGCCAGTCGAAACGCTCAAGCTCGGCCAGCACCTGGGAAGCGGTGGCCGGTGACACCATCGCACGCTGGGCCAGCTCTTTCACTCCGAACCAGTCCCGATGTTGGATCAGCACAGCGTGAAGCACTTGCGCGCGCCGCCCTGAAAACAGGGACCGTACCGACTTTGCGAGGGTCTTGGGCGGAGGCTTGTCGATGTAAAAGTAGGCTCCCGGCGCAGGCAAATACATGCTGCCGCCGCTGTCGTAGTATCCAATGTGCTCATCTCTGAGCAGTTCCTTGGCGCCGGGAGAAATGGACTCGGCGACCAGTAGTGACAGCCGCTCTTTGCCCTGCCCCCTGAGCCGGCCGTGGCTGGCCTCCCGGCACTGCCAGATCACCTGCCGAACGTCTCGCGGATAAACGGTCTTCTTGGCCTCCACCAGCAGGATGAAGGACTTGCCCGCTACCTGCAGGTCGATCTGCGCGTCGTGCCCGCGATCAACGGTCGAAACGGTAGGCTCCAAATGATCCAGGTCGGCATGCACCTCCGGCAGCTCCCGGAGGGCGTCGAGGAACTGCGTGATCAACTGCCGTTCGGGCAGGGAAGATTCAAGCATCATGGGAGTAGGAGTTATTTACTGTGCAGTAAATGAGGCCATTTTAGCCAATATTCGGTGTTTCGACAATATTTACTGCGCAGCGAATAAGCCGGATTGCGTGCAGGCGGCCGCTGCCCGAGCGCCAGACTCAGCCGTTCAAGGGCCGGAGCTGGCTTGGGCTGGGCTTCGGCCGAAGGCGAGACATGACGCGTGACTGCAGGCCGATCGGGAAATTTGTTCCACACCCTAGGCGACGGGTCTGGTTCTTCTCCCGAGCAATCTTTGTGAAAATCCTCTGCTGCAGGTCAAGGCTCGACTCACGAGAAAGCATGACCAAAAACTTCTATTCGCGCGATTCAAGCGCAGATCTTCTGGCATCTTTTTACAAATGATGGTGCCTCAGACCCCATGTCGACGCCTAGACATCATGGTCGCCGCCAGAAGGTAGGCGGCCGGTCTCCACCATCGTAGATTGCGTCCAAGGACGTAGCGCTACATGCTGTGACCTGCGTCGTCAGCAACAAGGAGACCGACCATGGAAGAGCGTAGCAAGATTCACGTGGGCTTGGACGTCCACAAGGACAGCATCAGCATCGCAGCGGCCGAGTCCGGCCGAATGCCTGGGCGCCTGATAGGCAAGGTCACGCACGATGTGAACAAGCTGCTCAAGGTGCTGGCCAAGGTCGGCAACGCCGATCAACTGCACATCGTGTACGAGGCCGGGCCTACCGGCTTTGGCCTTCAGCGTGCCTTGCACAGCAGGGGCTACCTGTGCGAGATCATCGCCCCTTCGCAGATCCCGCGCCGCCCGGGAGACCGGATCAAGACCGACGGGCGTGACTGCATTCAACTGGCCGAATGCTCTCGCGCTGGCCAGCTGAGCGCCGTATGGATCCCCGATCCAGAAGACGAAGCGATCCGTGACCTCTCGCGGGCACGCGAAGACGCGGTCAACAGCCGCGTCCAGGCCCGCCACCAACTCAAGGGCTTTCTCCTGCGTCACGACGTGCGCTACACCGGCAAGACCTCGTGGTGCGGCGCCTACTACCGCTGGCTAGGGACGCTGAACTTTGGCGTTGGTGCCGCGCAGACAGCGTTCACTGAATACTGGCAAGCCGTCACCGCTGCAGATGATCGCGTTGAGCGCTTGACCAAGGCGTTGGAGAGCTCAATCACTGGCTGGCGCTTTGAGCCGGTGGTTGGTGCGCTGCAGGCACTGCGCGGTGTCGCCGCGATCACGGCGATTGGCCTGGTGGCAGAGATTGGAGACCTGGGGCGCTTTGCCCATCCACGCAAGCTCATGGGCTATCTCGGACTGACTCCGTCAGAACATTCCAGTGGCGAGCGCACAAGCCGCGGCAGCATCACCAAGACGGGCAACGCGCATGCACGCCGGCTGCTTACCGAAGCTGCCTGGAACTACCGTTTCAAGGCGCGCATCGGCAAACAAGCGCAGATTCGACAACAAGCGCTGTCCGAGCCGATACGAAGAATGGCCTGGACGGCGCAGTTGCGGCTGACACAGCGCTTTGCTGCGTTGAATGCGCGTGGCTTGCAGGTCAACAAAGCCTGCATAGCAGTTGCAAGGGAGCTGGCAGGCTTCATCTGGGCCATCGGCATGCAGGCGCAGCGCGAGCATGGTCAGGCAAACTGAAAGGGCATAACACGCAACAGGATCGATCTGGCGATGCGATACGAGCAACGATAGGGCAACCCTCGGAACTCCTATAAGGGCACCGCAAGGCAGATCCCCGACCCTAGAGCGAGGCAGGCCCGCGACGAATCGATGAAGTGCTGGTAACCAATCCGCGGATATGAGTCTGATTCATCGTCGCTGCAAACGCTCGTGTCGTATCACCTGATCGATCCTGAGATCACACCCAGAACCAGACACTGCCAGTATTGACAATGGCGACCATATGAGGAGGCTGACGGACTTTGCAGTGTTCCGGACGATAGCGCCATCCGAGACAATTGCGCAAATCCAAACGAGAGTCCGACCCGATGAGCCGATTCGTCCCCGTTGACCGAGAAACTGCGTACCTGTTGCCACCGTCGGTGGACGAATGGCTGCCCAAGGATCACTTGGCGCGTTTCGTGGTCGAAGTCATCGAACAGCTCGATCTGAGCGATCTGCTGCGCCAATACGCTGGACGGGGTTCGGCGGCGCACCATCCGGCAGTGCTGCTGGGTCTGCTGATTTACGGCTATGCCAGTGGCGTGCACTCCAGCCGCAAGATCGAGCGGGCGACCTACGACTCAGTGGCGTTTCGCTACGTGGCGGCCAACACCCACCCGGATCACGACACGCTGGCGACGTTTCGCCGTCGTTTCCTCAAGGAGGTGGAGGCGCTGTTCGTGCAGGTGCTGTTTGATACCCACCCGTTCACCGTATGCGGCAAACGCGAGGCGGATGGAAGTTTCGCAATGTGGGCGCAAAACTCCCTAGGCCATCTAGCAATGAGAGCACGGGCCATGATCGAGTGATAGAAGTGCGCTGCTGGACGGCGGCATGGACGACAAATGACAGGTTTCAGAATAGGTACCCTTCAATGGCCGTACCTGAATGGTAGTACCCAGCCTCTTGCAGTCATCGGAGCTTTTAGGGGCTGCTCAGATCACAAGAACTTCTCGTAAAACCAAAGAAAAAAAGCGCTCAAAGCGAGCGCTCTATTTTATATAGCAACAAGGTTTGCTTCGTATTTCTAGGTCGTCTTTGGGCGCCAATCAAGGCCACCCTCCTCGCCTCGCGGCCGATGAGCACACCGGCCGGTGTGCTGGCATCCAGGTGCTTTGGCACTAACGGGCGAAGGTACCAACGCCGTCGATGCGATAGCCGAGCACCTCTGGCGACGCCGACAGTCCTGATTCCCAAAAGAAGACAAGCGAGCGAATGAGGCACTCGCGGCCGGCAGCCCCGCAATCAGGGAAGGTACGGATTTGTTATCCAAGCCGGTTACGGCGACGATCTGGACGAGTGTGCAGTGGCGAGAATCTATTGCGCCCAGCACGACCAACATGCGGCGCAGATCACCCTTTGGATACTGGGGCACCACCATCACACAGCCCTCGCCACAATGTCAGCGAGTCTCACGGGGTCGCCCTCTACGAGCCGCTTCGTGGTGCTCACGCTCTTGTGTCCCAAGATCGCGGCTATGTGCACAAGATCACGCCCCTGGCGGTGCTGCTTGACCGCGAAAGTCCGACGAGCCGACTGCGCGCTGCCGCCCTCGATCCCGGCATTTGCGTGCAGGCGCGAGATGTACGCCCCCAGGGTGTTGCAGGAATAGCTCCAGACGCCTGACGGGAGCATTCGCTTGGTCAGCGCATACGCTCCACCGTCTTCGGTCAGAAAAAGGGCGCTCTCGGGGTCGAGCCCACGGTAGGCGCCCTTCTTCACCGTGACGCCGTGCTTGCGCTCCACGCGCCAGGCGAGATAGGCGTCCAGTGCCAACACAACGCGCTTGTTCGACCAGAACAGCGGACGCTCTTCACCATTGTGCGCCACATCGACGCGCACTGCACTCGTGACGCGCGCGTTGCCCTTAGCGTCCACGTAGTCGCCTACCGTAATGGTGGCCAGCTCTGTTACCGACAGCGCTGTGCCGTACAGGACCAGGAGCAATGCGGTATCGCGCAACGGAACGCGGCTGTAGGCTGCGGTCGCGCGAAGCAGATGCTCGACCTGTTTGTCCTCGATAACCGACGGCTTCGCCATGGCCTATCGCTCCACAGGACGGCGCCCCGAAACCTTGTCTTTCCTCGCCTGCTCACTCATTGCCTGAAATTTCCCCAATCGACCTTGAGCCCAGTGAATGGTTTGCTTGAGATCGGGCAGATCATGCGTGCGAATCTCTTGCCAAACTATTGCCGACTGTTTCGATGTGCCCATCTGGCCTAGCGCCATCCGAATGCCCTCCACTCTGGCCGCGATCAGTTCAGCCAGCATCAGTTCATGCGCATCCAAAAGCGGCACATGGCGCTCAATTGCATACCAGTCAAACAGGTCACGCGGTGTGAGAGCCCACCCACGATAGAAAAGCTTCTTTGCGAGCACTTCCGCCACCGGCTCAAGCGGGAAGAGACATTCACTGGAAATCTTGTTGTCGAGTCCGAGCAAGGACATGCTGACGATGAAATCAATTTCACCATCGTTAAATTTGAGCTTTAGGGAGGTGGCCCCCTCGTCGTAGGTGTTGATGAGGTGCTCAAATTTGTCATTCAGTCGCGGGGTAAGAAAGCCGATCCATTGAGGATTACGGATGAACAAATCGATGTCGTCACTGATCCGATGCTCCATCGCCAGCATAAGCCTTGTTCCACCGCCCAATACAGGAAGGAGAGTGCTTTTGGCAACCGTGGATGCGTCTTGGACCATCTCATGTGCAAGCTTCTCAAGCCCTCTCCATGGACCATTGGTTTTGTGATTCTTGATGTCCGCAAAAGTGGTCATAGGAGAGCCTTGACTGCTGATTCCCAAAGGGCGCTGCGGGGCGCTCCGCCCTTGATAGTGTCCGAATAAAGTTGGTTGGCCATCGGTAGCGACGAACCCGACTCCATCGCGCACTGCATCACCAACCGTGGCTCCACTTCAACGAAGAGATAGCTCAGAATCGCAGCGGCTTTGGGCGAAGCAGCGCGAAGCTCCCCCTGGCTCAGAGATTCGATTAGGTCGCCGGGAGAAACAATCGCTCCGTACGGCGCGTTTAAGTGCGTCACAGCCATCGAAATGCCGTGTTGATATGGGCTTGAATTTGGCATGCATTTGCCTCAAATCGTGCAATTACATTGAGTTTACACGCGAAGCTGGTCCCAAACAAGCCGTGGCACCTTAAGCGCACGTCGAACCCATGTTGAGCGCTTCCAGCGGTCATGGCTGATGCTCAGATGGTGGCGGGCTGCCAGCGAAGGGCAGCGATTCCTGCACCCGGCTGGTCCTGTACGTGGGCAACCGTGTGAGCCCGTCCTTCAGATACGCATAGGGTCATGCCCATTCATGCGCGTCGACCAGGCTCATCACCGCCGCCGCACGTTGGCCCGCGCGCAAGCTGCCAGCGAACAGCCAGTTTTTCTCCCAATGGCAAGGGGCCGGATCTGGTTCTCGATCCAGTTGTTGTCCACGGGCATTGCCCATCATCTGCGAAGCGCGTCAGCGCCATCCAACTTCCCGCTCGATCTTGTAGACCTTGGCGAACTGCTCCAGGCGAACCCGGCGATCTGGCTCTTGTTGGCTGCGTGCAGGTCAAAGAATTTGCGCCGCGCGTGAGCGAGACAGCCGACTTCCGTCATGCCATTGGCAAACCCCGCCCTGTAGCCACTGAAGTCATCGCCAGGCTGCCCTGCCAATCGCCAAGGAAATCCCTAGCGTGCTCGCCTGCCCTGGACTCGCAGAAGTCGTAAACCACCGCCACATGACGCGGCATCTTCAAGCGGCCAGGTCACAGTGACCGTGCCGGCACTGCGCCAGACCTCCACACAGATGTCGCATGATGGATTCGCTGGCTTGGGCGCAGGAGCCGGTGCAGGTTGTTGCACAGCAGTGGGCTTCAGGGCCAGGGCAATGAATTCGTTGCGGACCGCAGGCATCCGTTGCGCAATCTGCTCACGCAGCCATCGATGAACGATGTTGGCGTTGATGCCATGGGCCAGAGCTACGCCGGCTACGGAGGCTCCTCTGACCTGGCATTGCGCTACGACCTGACCCTTGAGTTCTGGGCTATAGTAACGCCGCTTGGGACGTTGGGCTATCGCCTCGCTCGCCATGGTGTGCATGATCTCCATCGTGCACACGATGCATGTTCAACGACATTGTCTCAAGATGGGATCACCAGCCGCTTACGGTACAGCTGCCAAGACGTGCCGTTCATCTGGCCACGGTCGGAAACGCCCACATTGAGCATGCCGTGTCCGGGCGCGGCCGATTCAGACTCGGCCACGCGGTTTTGGCGCGCCACCTGCAGCCACTCTGACCTGACCCTCACGCACCCAGGCTCGCATCCAAGCGCACGCCGGCGCAGCTGGCAGAGATGCGCGGCAACAGGCCACCACCCGCCAGGCGGGCGCGCACGGTGTCGCCAAACAGCGTGACGCCCAGTTTGCGCGTGAGACTCTGGCGCACCCGGCCTTCGATGCCGGTGAACGTGGCGTCCTGCTGGCGGTATTGCAGCAGCTGCAGGCCATCCATCTCGTCGAGCTTGCGGCCGTAGATGTGGCCGATGCGTTTTCATATCACGCTGACCTCAAAGGTTGTGTTCCCGCTGATTTTGCCGGGCCAGGTCGATGTTGTGCGAGGTTTCCGAGCGCAGTTGCGGGGCGCCTTTTTCATAGTCCGCGTGCATACAGCTCTTCGGGCGTCGGGGGCGCGACTGGCAGGTTCGGGACGATGCCAGGATACTCCACCGCTTCCTGGGCGGGCCGATCATCTAACGCCAGGAATGCGGAAGAAAGTATCTGTCATGGGCTTGCCTTTCACGACTGCCGTCCAGATTCTCATCAGTAGCTATGCCTATTTTATAAGGAGTGCTGGATGCGTATGTCCTCTGAACCGCTAGCTTCATGCATGCTGTGTGTTCTATCGCCGTGCCAGCGTTGTGCCTCTTCCGCTGTTGTTCTAGGAAGTAGCGCTTTCAGACGCTATTGCCAGCAATTGCTTTTCGTTCGGCTTGTCCCACCCTTCCCCATAGACTGCCGCCGCATAAAAGCTGACCATCTCATGTCTCACCATCGGATGAGTCCATCCCTTCCCTACCAGCCGCTGGATGACTGCAGGATGAGCATTTCTTTCGACCAACTTCTCCTTCAAGCTCTCCACCAGTTCTGACTGCTCCTCCAGAGGTAACGCACTGATCTCGGTAACGATTGATTTAATTCGGTCCACAAGCCATTGCTTCGCCCATTGGGCAATCTTTTCTTTGGACAAAGCACCTCGAGACTCTTGCGTATCGACCAAGTTCGACTGGATCGCCTGCTGGTGATTCAATGCATGATTAGGCAGCACACTCTTCAGATACCGTAGAGGATCGCGAAGGGGTTCTGGGAATGCGCTAGCCGCTCGCTTTTGAACGGCGTCAATGCCGCTGGCAACAGCGGCATCCCCGAATTCCTCGATCAGACGCTCGACACGGGAGTGATCTATACCAAGTCGTTCGGCAGCCGCCAGCACCCCCACGTCAACTGGCTCAGTTGAGCTGCGTTGTTGCAACGCAAGCACTCGCTGGGGCTTCCTTCGAACTGAGAATTGCAGGTCGGACACGAACCGCCCTGATTTGAACTCGGACATTTCGACCTCGATATCTGCAAGCGCATTGACTTCGGCAAGCGCCGGCCGAAGTGTGTCGCGTTTGAAAATTCGATACTCAAGCTTTTGAAGCCGCTCGTCGTCTGGACGACCCAACAACACCGGGCGCCACCACGACCAAGGTTTGCGAGCTGTCTGGCCAACCCCTAAATATCTCGAGCAGATTTCATAGAGTGCGACAGACGGATGCGAGCCCAATTGTGAGATCACATCAAGTGACAGCTTGGCAAAGATCTCGGGATCGAGAAGCTCATGCCGCATGTTCACAGCGTACGACCACTCAACAAAGACTTGACCGCGCTCTTTAGTTAGGCGGGCATGAGACAGCATCCCGCAGACATCCCAAGTCTGCCACTCGCCCGCAGTCGGCGACTGCCACTCTACCAACGTCGAGACCATTGATCGCAGGTGCGTCTTTATGATGCTCATGTCGCCGCTGTTGTAGTCAAGCCCCTTGACAATGTCCGTGAGAGCGGCCCGAAAGGTCTCTCGCTCTAGCCCCTGATCTTGCGCAATATGCAAGAGCACGTTCCAAGTTCGGCGTCCAAGTGCGGTGATCTTGTTATTCTGAGGAACTAGGGCCAGCGAGAACACTGGCTTTCTCAAGGGACTAACAGCCCGCGACTGTACCGAAATGTGTCCGTCTAAACGTTGGTTGGCCATGGTCGCAACTCTACTGCAGCGAGACGCTCATGTGAAACGTGTTTTCACCTGTACGAAGGGGCAGATCGTACAGACGCTTACTGTAAAAGCTCCAGAAATTGATTCCCGAGGTAGTCCCACTCCTGAAGGGAACTTACCGTAAAAGCTCCACTTCGACGCCTCAGAAGTACAAAACACCTTAATTTCTTTGCAGTTCCACCACAGGTCGCCGTTCACTGTATTCACCGCCACTGGCGACTGTGACGACACCACATTCCCCTGTATCCACTCAAGTTATGCCTGAAAAAGCTCCAGAGTCGACTGAAAGTTCTCCAAAAATGTATCTAACCTATTGATTTATAAGAAAAAAAGCCTCGTTAAAGAAGTATAGGTATTTAAGGGATTAGATATTTTTAAAAACCCGGAAAAGCGGAAGTGGAGCTTTTTCAGTGAAGAGGCAGTACGAGTTGGACGAGTCTTTGGCTGGTTGCCTATATTTCGTCCAACAGGCAAAATTGAGACTATCCAGCAACAAGTGAACTACACATGGAAATACGGCCACAAATCACATTAGCGGGGGTGCACCAGCAGGCAGAAGAAGCAGCTGCGATGCTTTCTAGCATTCGGTCAGCAATGCTTGCGCCCATGGTTCGCAAAATTGCTCCAGTGTTTAGTGCAGACCAGGTAGCGACCATGTGTGAAGCTTCCTCTCGCGGCTCATTTGCACATCGCGTTGCAAGCCGCAAGGATCTGCCCTCAGGAACTCTTGTTTCCAATGGAAGAAAGCGGATTTTCGAATTGGCGGAGAGTCGAAAGTGGATACGGGAATACCGGAGAGAAATGTTAAGACCTGCGGGCGCTGAGGCGGTTACTATCTCTATAGCCAATTTCAAAGGTGGGACTACGAAAACGACGACCGCCATGACGTTAGCGCAGGGCCTGACCTTGCTCGGACACAAAGTGCTGGTTATCGACACTGATCCGCAAGCATCTCTCACCACGCTTTTTGGAATCCTTCCGGACGTCGAGATCAGTGCGAAAGACACGATCATGGCGCTCGCGGATGGGTCCCTAACGACGGTGCGACCGTTGATCCGGTCCACTTATTGGGATGGGCTAGATCTGGTTCCTGCGGCGTCGTCGCTGTTTGATGCTGAATTCATGTTGCCGTCCCGTCAAAGTAAGGAAGGGCTGTCTGGTTTTCAGTTTTTCAAGGTATTGGACCTGGGGATTGACGATGTGCGGGTTGATTATGACGTGATCATCATAGATAGCCCCCCTGCCCTTTCTTACCTCACCATCAATGCGTTGATGGCAGCCAATGGCATCATCATGCCACTGCCACCTGAGACACTGGATTTTGCTTCGTCGACGCAATTTTGGTCTTTGTTCTCCGATTTGACCGAGACGATGCTTGAGTCCCGAGGTCTTACACGAAGCTTTGACTTTATTAACATACTGTTATCGCGTGTGCCGCCACGGGCTGGCCGGGGCGCCTCGACTACTGCAGACGCAGTGCGCGAGTGGATCACCGCAACCTACAAGGAAAAGGTCCTACCACTCGAGATTCCGCGAACATCGATTGCTTCTCAAAAATCGTCGGGCTTCGGTACTGTCTATGACAGCGAAGCTGGAGATTCCAAAGACAAGACATATAAGCGCGCGCGTGATGCATACGACCTGTTCGTCCAGCATATCGAAGTTGCTGTACGAACCGCCTGGGCGCGACAATTGCAGACGACAGATACGATTGGTGCAGCCGGGGAAAATGCCCTAAGCCAGACGCCTAGATGAAGCAGAGAATGTACTCACGATATTCAAAAATTTCTTCGGAACGCGCTGATGGAGTGGACCCTTACCCCGCTAAAACTTCGAAAAACTTCTTGGCGTTGCACAGTGCGATACAAGCTGTGTACATACGTCCGTCTCTCGAAATAGACGCAACGGCTTGCCCAACAGTGCCTCTAACACTATTGGTGTTGCACCGTGCAACAGTGCCGCACTGCAGGTGATTTGGCGCGATCTCACACCGAGCAAATTAGAGCGCGGAAAGTCTATTTGCCCAGTCAAGCAAAAGGAGCATAGCAATGGCTAACAAAGATCTAGTACGACGTGCACTAAGCGTCACGGCTAACATGCCCGCCAAACAAGCGAAGCCGGCAGTAGGTGAGGGTCCAAGCGCTGTCGCTAAGGAGTTCGCTAATGAGAGCCATCTCCAGGCTGTGCCAGTTCCGCGCACGGGCCCTGGCTCAATGCTTGCCTTTATGGCCGAGCAGTCCGAAGTCCATAAGGAGGTGGTTCGTCTGCGCGAACGAATTTCTGAATTTGATGGTGCCGATGTTGTGCGACGAATTGATCCCAACGAAATTACCGCCTCGAATTGGGCAAACCGAGATGTATCGCATTTTGATACCGACGCGTTTGCTAAGCTTAAGGCTGAAATTGCCAATTCTGAGGGTAATGTCCAGCCCATCAAGGTAAGAGCGAAAAAGAACCCAGATGGTGTTGGGGTGCCTTTCGAGATTGTTTATGGCCACCGCCGCCATAGAGCATGCTTAGAGCTGGGCATACCAGTTCTAGCATTGATTGAGAGCGACATGGAGGACGCAGAATTATTTGTAGAGATGGAACGAGAGAATAGAGACCGTGAGGACCTTTCGGCATGGGAGCAAGGAGTCATGTATCAAAGAGCTCTTGATCAGAACCTCTTTCAGTCTGCGCGGCAGTTGGCCGTCGCAATCGAGCGGGACGTAAGCAACATTAGTCGAGCCATGGCGCTGGCGAAGTTGCCGGCCGATGTCATCCGAGCCTTTGGTTCCCCGTTGAATCTCCAGTTTCGTTGGGCAACTCCCCTGAGAGATGCTCATCAGCGAGATCCCGAAGGTCTTCTTGAAAAGGCACGGAAAGTCTCCGAAAGCACTCCTCGTCTGACCCCGGCAGAAGTTTTTTCGTTTCTGACTCGACCGCCTGTTGTCGAAGCAGCCTCGGCGAAGCGGCCGGTTGAATGGAAGGACTCGGACGGTAAGCGTCTAGCGCTACTCTCAACCGACAAGAAGGGGAGGGCGATACTTTCTTTTGCACAGGCTATTGAAGAGAGCGAACAGCGCAAGTTGATCAAGTTGATCGATGGTTTCCTAGGATCAAGGAGTTAAAGGGACGCACGTTGGAGTAGGGGATTCCTGGAAAAATCTCGTACTGCAAATCGGGTTTGATGCTCGGATTTCCGTATCGGGATGCCCCCCCAAGCGCTTGTTAAAGCACATCGATTTTATTGAAGGTAATATCGACACAGTCCACTAAGCTTGGAGAAAAACGTTGCTCATCGCAGCGCCAGATGCGTTTTACGAGGCCCTGATCGTGAGTTTGCGCGCCCGCCTTTGTGCCCACGGATGGAGCGTTACGGACTTCGTTGGTGTGGCTGTACGAGTGATTGAAACGGTCACTGGACCCAAGGAGGCGCAGGCTTATCTCCTTAAGGTCGCCCCCCAGGGGCCGTTTGTGCTGTCGGGGACTTACTACAACGAGGGGCGGAACGTTTTGGCCAGAGTGATGATTCCTATTCGCCGGTTGGCAGCGCAGAACGAAATCGATGCCGCAGCGCAGAGCTTTGCACGCCAGTGCGACGCGATCATCGGCAATTCCAGCGATGTTCAGATCCTAAGGCGCCTGCGGTAGCTCGCACGCTGGCGCCATCCATGTCAGCAGACAGGCTGGATCCGCCACTCTTTGGGTCCGTTGCCATAGAGTGATCCGGACATCCCAGTCCGGATGCTGCATGTGATACCCAGCCGCCGCGCCTTCGATGTTGGGGGTCGCTATCGACTAGGGCCGCTCTTAGCACGCCTTTTTGATCGTGAGCTGTGAGAGTGTATGCAGGACTCTCAACGGGTGCCATCAGAGATTTTTTCTAAGAGTCTCGGCTCGCTGGGCTCCCAAGAAACGCCTCGTTTTCGCCAAGCCGATGTATCACTTCATCGAGAGAAATTGCTCTGGTACGCCCCGCCCGACTGTCGATCAGGCGCTGCTCGGCCAGGTACAAATTCTCCAGGTCATCCAGATGCTCTCGGATGGCTTCGAGCATGTAAAAGGTCTTGGAACGGCCAGTCTTCACGGCCAGGTCGCCCAGGCGCTTGTCTAAGTCTTCAGGCAACCGCAGCGATACCGACATTCCACCCTCCATGAGATTCATTTCTTGTCGAAGCCCCGAGCATAGCGCCAGCGCGCCCCGTTGGCCGCTGCCGGGTTGATTAAATGCCTTGTTTGATGCAAACTATATACTCATATGAGGCGCTTATGAACAAAATTCGCGAAAATCCCTCTGCTTACAAAGGGGTGCAACCGGCTCTAAAAGTACGGCAACTTGTCGAGCCTGAGGTTCGGCCACAGCAAAAGCGGATAGCGAAAAACGCGCGCCCGAATGCCAAGATCGCAAACTATTTGCGGGTATATAAGGCGGATCCGTACACCCTCGTGAAATGGGTAAAGCTCGGTGTCGAGGCATCGACCATCAGAGAACTAGCTGACAGTATGGGGATGCCCAAGGATAAGCTTTACATCACTTTGGGGCTTCCTCGCGCCAGTGTGCAGCGCAAGGCGAGCCAGGATAAGAGGTTGTCGCCAGATGCGTCCTCGCGGGTCCTTGGCATGAAGCGTCTGATTGGGCAAGTCCAATCCATCGTGGAGGAGTCCGGCAATCTAAAAGGGTTCGACGCTGCGGCGTGGGTGGCGACATGGCTTGATCAAGAGGCAGAGGTACTGGGGGGGCAAAAGCCCAGCAAATTTATGGACACGCCAGAGGGACAGCTGTTGGTCTCTCAGCTCATAGCGCGCACCCAGAGCGGGGCCTACTCCTGATGCCTTACGTTTGGCGAATTGGCACGGACACGCCAGATTACACCTCGGACGATCTGTCGGGTATCGGAGCTGAAAAAACCGGGGGGAGATGGAACAGGAAAGGGCATCCTGTGCTGTATACGGCATCCAGCATTTCTCTGGCCGCGTTAGAAACGCTGGGGCACCTTGGGACCGGCGGGCTGCCTCTCAATCGGTATTTGGTGCGGATTGAGGTGCCTGATGATGTCTGGAATGCGCGAGAACGAAAGCCTGCCCTGACGCTGCCGGTGGGGTGGGATGCGAGACCAGAGGGAATGGTGTCGTTGGATCTGGGTGATCAGTGGCTCAAGGAGCTGAGCAGCGTGTTGTTGGAAGTGCCCTCAGTCGTCGTCCCGGAAGAGAACAACGTACTCGTGAACCCGCGCCATCCTCACGCTGGCAAGATCACTGCGACCAAAATGCGGCTCTGGCAATACGACCAGCGTATTCGCTGAGAGGGATCATCGAGAGGCCCGCCTGGTAGCCTACTGCCGCAGGCACTTTTCCACGTACGTCTCAGTGATCCCGTTCTGCCAACTCTGAGCTGAAGAGAGAGCGAGCCAACCCAACAGTAAAGAAAGAGCAACGGTCGCAATAAAAATGGCTGGGCAAAATCTGTTTTAGCGGGCGTACCGGCGTTTCGTGGCTGCCTACCCAGCAGTGGACAGAAGTTTGTTTGAACAAACTTCTGTCCACTGCTTCTGAGCTGCTTACCCGCACAGAAGTTTGTTTGAACAAACCAGGGTCAAGGGGCACAGGGGAGGCATAAATGCGCGCCGAGTCGAAGCAGCCTTCATAGCAGCAGCACTAGAAGCAAGAAGGCCGCGCCAACCACCATCACGATGCCTTGACGTGGCGCCGCCCGACTGCGACTCACCCTCGAACCCCTGCGCCCCCGTCGCATTCTTCATCTACCTCGCATGTCAAATTTCCCGATGACAAGGTCGTTGCAGCGCGCTGATGCTCATCTTGCAAATTGCGCCAGCGGATTGAGGCCCGCCTGAATGCTTTGCCTGACAGCTTCCAAATCCACGGCCCCGTCCACAGGGGGTGGATTGCTTAGAAACTCTTCAATCAACTCAAGCAGCATGTCCAGCGGAGTGTCCTCAAACCAGACATCCGCAGGGTGCTTGCCATTGGCCAACATCCTGCGCAGCAGAGAGACCAGTCGGTTGCTCTTGCTCCAGTGCTCTTTGCCCAAGTGTTTGAACAGATCGCGTCGTCGGCGGTAAGGGTAGCCTTCGTCCACGCGCGCGCGGGCGCACTCCATGTGGATACCGGCGATGGCCCCGTCAAATGTGGCCCATGCGGAGGGTGCCATTGCGTACGGAGGAAAACGCACAAAGCCACCGGACCTCATGTGGGTGGGCCCCTGCATCAGTGAAGCAAGACGCATCGTCTCGATGGCCAGCAGGCCGGAGCCCACATCCTGGTACAGGCCATCATCGCCACCCAGGAGTAGCCAGTTGAACATTCCTTGCCTTGCGATCGAGACCACATCGGACGCATCTTTGAGGCGGTTGACGCGCGCCGACATGATGCACAGGTTGCCGGGGACGTAGCCGAGCTGGTTGTTCAGGCGATCGACGGACCAATCGGTGTCGGTCATCGTTCCCTGTGTCAGGTTGACGCCGGAGACTGGGCACACGGTCACCGTGATGCTCTTGAGGTATTCCTTGGTCAATGCGGAGCTGACCGGGATGCCTCGGTGGTAGGCGTTCTTGCGCAGAGTCAGGAGCTTGCGGAGATACACGTCCGCAGTTCTTGGTGGTTGGCGCTTGCCGTGCTCGAACCCCCGGACCATCTCGGTGCAAGTAGTGTCAGGGTCAATGCTCAAGCCGTGGCTGGCCAAGTCCTGGCCGAGCTGGAAGGCGTAGCGGTCGGAGAGGGAGTCTTCCCTGTCCATTTCTGCATCCCGCTGGTCCATCTCTGCAAGATAGTCGGGGCGATCGTTCCAGTAGCGCAAGGGGTTGTGCAGGGTTTCTTTGTCTGGTGCTTCCATGGGGTTCATCCTCTTGGACTGTGGAGTTGGCGGTTGGTGTTGGGGCTCAGCGGCGCGCGTTCCAGTCGGGATTGAGCTTGTTGACCAGGGCCTGCTCGACCAGCGGCAAGAAAATGGTGGGATCGGTCATGCCCGGCAACCCAAGTTGCATGAATACCTCGGGTGCGATTTCCATCAAGGGCACGTAGCGCAGGGGGTATTCGCGGGATTCGCCTCCTTGGAGCCCTTTGGCGATGTTGAACACGCAACCGCCGCTCTTGGTGGAGTGCGTCCAGTAGTGCTTGGCTGTGCCGCCGATGCCGGGGCGTACCCAGCGCTGAATCACCTGGTCTTCGAGCGACTTGCCCACGTAGCGCACCTGGCCACAGTCGTCGGTCACGAAGTAGATGTAAGGGCCACCCAGGCGGGAGGTTTCAAGGGCCTTGGTGTTGCGCCCGTTTGTGGGCAACGGGGCAAGGATCGGGTACTCGTGGTGGGCGAAGTCGCGTTTGTTGCGGCGGAAGGTTCCGGCTTCGACTTTATTGAAGGTCCAGGCGGCGTAGGTCTTGAGTTGGCTGGGCAGTTGGCTAGGCATGGTGCGTTCCTTGAGCAGTGGGTTTCAGAGCTGTATCGAGTGCGGGCGCAGCCTGCAAGCCGGTTAGGGCCGTCAGTTGCTAGGCACAAAACAGACTGTGAAGGACAAGTTTAGGCTCTGCTGCGCGGTCAAGACGCAATAACTATGGCCAAGGAATATTTTTTTTCTGACACAACGCCTGCTCTGCGCTGTATACGCGTTCCAGCCAATAATTGATCTGCTGAAGCTCGGTGCTCGTGGCGCCGGAAATGAGCTTCGGAGCCACTCGGTCCAGGAGGGCCGTAATCGTGGATTCGGCTACTTCAGCCTTGGTCAATCGATCAAGGACCGCCCGCAGGTGCTGGCGCAGACTTCTCCGACCAATCAACGGGGCGTCGATCCCAGATTCGACTATTGCCATCTTGACCATCTTCAATTCTTGGTCCTCCGGCACGAGAGAGTGGCGGCGTCCACCATGCTGGAGCGGCATTTGCCCACGAATAAACCGGTTGCGCGTGCGCGAGACCCAATACCGATCGCGGCCGAGCATCAGGGCGGTCTGAGCCAGCGTGAGGCCTGCAAGCGGCAGGAGGTAGGCCTGTGCCGCACGCATCTCTTCGATGTCCGAAGTCTCTTGCAAGATCCGGTGAGCGCGCTGTTCAGCGCCAGCAGAGTGGTTGACTGGACGGGGCATGGTGTCCTAGATAGGGCAGGGGGCGACGACCACCCATCATGGTACGCGGGCCGCAGCTCGCGAGAGCCCAAATGGAAACTCTCTGGACGATGGCCCGCCCGCGCTGTCATGTACGCGGGTGCACCCGGCTATCAAGTCTTTTCGGGTGGAGCGCGAAGTAGGGTGTGCTCGCTCAGGTTGTCGAGGTTGACCAGGTGAGCCGCGCGCCAGTTGAGCTTGGCTGTCGCAGCTGGAGAGTACATTGAAATGACCCGCGCAGAGCCGTCGAGAGCATGCTGCGCTTCTTCGGGACTGGCAAAGCAGACGATGAGGGGCGCTGCCTGCGCGAGGTTGCGGGCAATGGATCCATGGATTGATTCGCCCGGAGCATCCATGGGGATGCCTTGCCATTCGGAGCGGAAGAGTTCTTTCGCGCGTTCTACGGTGCGCTGCCGGGGCGCTGTGTGGCTCCAAAGTTCGAAAGCTCGGGCCATCGAGGCCGATGGGGCGCTACGCGGCAGAGCAGGGCGATCGAATACGACGATTTCCCCAGCTGCAGGCTGGTATGGGCGCGTGAACCATCGGTACAAGCCGACATCCACGACGCAGCCACCCGACAACTTGCAGAAATGCTTGGCAAGCAGCGTCTTTCCGCTTCCTGGTCCTCCTACAAGCGCGATGAACTCAAGCTCTCCAGGTGTTCGCGCCGCGACGGCTTTTGCGAGCAACGCGGTGGCCCGGTGTTGCCAGGCGCCATCGAATTGAGGAGGGAGTTCCTTGGGAAAACGAGAGCCCGTCGTGATCGCTTCGCTGCTGAGGTATTCCTGGATATCAGGGATGGACCACGTGGCCAGCTTGGGAGCTTTGGCCTGCGCTAACAGGGCGTGATGGTTGGAGGCGCCAAGGAGGCGAGCCGCCAGGTTGAGCGCTGCACCCTTCGTAGGCTGCAGGCCTTCTGCAACCAGATTTCGAGCCAAGCGATCGACGTCCACGGTCTTGGCAAACACCGTGTCTTTTGCAATGAAAAATTCCACAAAAACTCCTTCTCGGGCAATGAGAGCTTCTCGGCACGTATGTCGATTTGAGCGGGCGCTGCGCAACGCTCCACGGAGCCCTGAAAGGGTAGGTGGTCATGCGAAAACAGGAGTCGGAACAATGCGGCTTCTCGGCCCCCAGTGGCAGAAAGCCATGCGCCCGGAGTTTGCGCTGCGGATTCTACGGGGGCGCCCAGAAAAGCGCCAGGGATACCACGCGTCCCTCCAAAAAACAGCCATTCGGATTACATGCCCGCCGCTGTTACGGCGCATGCACCCGGGACAGCGGGCGGAATTTCGTGAGTGCTTCGCACTACAAAAAGGACGCGCGTCCCGCCTCAGAGTGAGTGCTCGGGGATGTCTCGTCGGCGCAGGGCAGGGTGCATGCCTTGGCGCGCTGGCCAGGCGGTGTGCTGCCTGCACTGCGTGCAACATCCTTTCGGGCTTAAAACGATTCCCAGTCCTTGCTGGATTCGGAAGGGGCGTTTGCGCCTCGGGAGGTCTTGGTCACTAGAGGGTCGCTTGGACGGGCTCGCGCGGGCGCCATATCGGCCGTAGGCCGGGCGAGAGCCCTGGGGCGAGGGATGGGTGTGAGTGGGGCTGTCGCGGGCGGTGTGGGGGCCGCAGGACGCGCCGATGGGGGGTTCGGCAGGCGGGCGGCAGCGGGAGTGTTTGCGCCCAGCCGGAAAACGGCCACGGACTGCACCAAGTCATCCGCTTGGCCCTTGAGGCTGGTAGCTGCTGCAGCCATTTCTTCGACCAATGCAGCGTTTTGCTGAGTGGCTTGGTCCATTTGGGTGATCGCCTCACCGACTTGGCCAACACCGGCGCTTTGTTCGCTGCTGGCGGCGCTGATCTCCGCGACGATATCGGTCACGCGGCGGATGGCGGCGACGACGTCATTCATGGTCGCGCCAGCCTTGTTTACTTGCTCATTGCCTTGCTCGACGCGCTCGACGCTGGTGGAGATCAGGGACTTGATTTCCTTGGCAGCATCCGCGCTACGCCCAGCAAGGTTGCGCACTTCACTGGCCACCACAGCAAAGCCCCTGCCTTGTTCGCCAGCCCGTGCGGCTTCAACGGCCGCGTTCAGCGCAAGGATGTTGGTCTGAAAAGCAATGCTGTCGATGACACCAATGATGTCGGAGATCCTGTGGCTGCTGTCGTTGATGCCCTTCATGGTCTCGACGACCAGGGCAACCATTTCGCCACCCTGGTGCGCGACGCCCGAGGCGGTCTCGGCCAGTTGACTTGCTTGGCGGGCGTTGTCCGCGTTCTGGCGTACGGTGCTGCCGACCTGTTCCATGGATGCAGCCGTCTCTTCGAGTGCGCTGGCTTGTTGTTCGGTTCGTGCCGATAGGTCGTTGTTGCCTTGTGCTATCTCAGCGCTCGCGGTGGCCACGCTCTCGGAGCCTTCGCGTACCTGGGTCACGATGTTCGCAACGCTATCGCGCATGGCCTTGATGCCATGCATGACGCTGTGTTCCTTCGCGGGGGGAATGTCTACAGCCAGGTCGCCTTGAGAGATTCTGTCGGTGATCGAGTTGAGGAGTTGGGGCTCGCCACCCAGTTGCGTGAGAATGCCGCGCGTTATCCACCAGCCAATGAATCCCAAGATCAGCGTGAGCGCGAGCGCAAGTAAGCCCGCTTCACGCACCCGGCCCATGAAGGTGCTCTGGACCGTGTCCACATAAACACCGGAACCCAGCACCCAACCCCACGGCTCAAAACCTTTGACGAAAGAGACTTTCGGCACGGGCTCTGTGTTGCCAGGCTTGGGCCAAAGATAACTTACGAAGCCAGATCCGCTTTTCTTTACCGTATTGACGAATTCGACAAACAGAAATTTTCCGGTCGGGTCTTTATTGCCACTGAGATCTTGGCCCTCCAGTACCGGCCTGCGTTGTTTCGTTTCCTCGCGCCAAGGATGCCGAGGGCAGCGGATATCGAAATAGCCCACCGCCTTGCTACAAATAAAGCCATTCGAGGTGCTCTGTCGCGCCGCGTTCAACCATGGATTCGATGATTGCCGTGAATTGGGCAACTGAAAGCGATCCGCTGCCCTGTGAAAGGTACGCCGAGACCATCAATGGGCAAAAATCGAACCAGCAGATTGGTCTCCGCACCGCAGGACCAGGAAATGACTTCCAGGCCGGTTCAGCTCGGCGTCAAAGGCAAGTCCCGTAGTCCCCGCAAAATTGCAGACTGCTTCATTCAGGTTTTGCAAGTCAATTGCCACATCGGCAGCCGTGACAGTGGAACCAGGGCGTGAGGAATCGCGAAGGCTTGCAATCAACAAGTCAATGTCGTGGTCCAGCACATCAATGACTTCTGGCCATAGGTTCGGAAGGCCTCGAACCTCTTCAATGCGATCGTTGAAATCCTGATAGCTGATGCATGCCATCCACGATTGGCTTGTTCCATAGTCGCAGCAATAGGTAAATATCTGCTCACCAGCCAATACGGTTGCGTCAATGTCCGAGATTGCCCAGCCTTTCGCTGACTCTGCGATACCCGTGAGGAATGCGCGCGCCGCATTCCCGCCATTGACAGCTGCGTTGAGGTTCAATGGGATGTTTCTATGTGGGCTCCTGGCGCGTATCTGTTCAGGACGGGTCGGATTCTGGTTCGATGTCAATTCCATTGGACTCTATTGCGCAATTCTGCTCGGTCAACGCCGCATTGCGTATCGCCATGATTGATCTGACCACAAAGTGAGCTTCCTTTCGAATTGATGTGATCTTTCGCTCGGTCTCCTCGACAATCGGCGCCTCCCATTCCTTTGTCCATGGTCTGAGCTTGGCCATGGTATAGGTGAGTTCGCTTTTGGCTCTTGGAATACTGATCTTGACTTGGCGGCGGGCGTCCTTCACCCCGTACCATTTGGTTCCTATCCATTTGAGCTGAAGGTGATTGCCCTTGCGGTAGGCAGCGAGGACGAGCGTGCTCTTGTCTGACCATGACTGCGTCTGCTTCTCCATGTCCTTAATCTGCTGCCAATGATCGTCGACGACTGCTGCTGCGGTGACGTGGAGATCGTGCATGCACGCTTCCAAGGCATCCATGACAGTCTGGTGTGGTGGGTTCATTTCCCCTCCAAAACGGATTGTTTACTAGGCTCCGATTCCTACCCGAAACGGAGCTGGGCGAAACCCAAAGTTTGCACGAGCCCGAGACCTTCCCCAGCTCCGATAAGCGCCCAAAACGGTACTATTAGTTATCGAAAAAACATCAATGGATGGGAAGAGCTGCAGCTGCTCTTCTTCTGGGTCGAAACAGAACTATTAGTGAACCGATTCATCGGCGCACTTGGTAGGGCCTTGCGCCAGAAAGATGCGGGACGTGCTCCGCCCTCGAACGCTTAGAACCGGCCAATTTTTAGGAAGAACTGTAGCTGTTCCGCTGCGGTGGCAAAGAAGAGCAGTTGCAGCTCTTCCCATTTTTTTCTTCATTCCCCTACCTGGCTGCGTTCACAAGTGAATTTTTGGGAAGAGCTGTAACTGTTCCACTGCGGTGGCAAAGAAGAGCAGTTGCAGCTCTTCCCATTTTTTGCATTTGGGGGGAGAAGGGTAGATGGTTGCCCTTTTGCGCGTTCAATCCCTGCCGCCATCCTCTCGCAACTTGTTAGTGGCGGTGTACTAGGGAAATGCTGATTTATTCGACGCAGTGCGTCTACGGCGAAGCGATCTGAAGCGTTGATAGTCACAGGGCGACCCGAGACGAAACATCATGAAGCAGATCAGCTTTGCCACAGCCGAACACCAGACGAAGAAGCGGGTGACGCGACGCGAGAAGTTTCTCGCGGAGATGAACCAAGTGGTGCCGTGGGCCCGGTTGATCGAAGCCGTTGAGCCGTACTACCCCACGGGCAAGCGCGGCCGCCCACCCATTGGGCTCGAGCGCATGCTGCGCTTGTACTTTGTGCAGCAGTGGTACGGCTTGGCCGATGAAGCGCTGGAAGACGCGGTCAGCGACAGCGCTGCGATCCGCAGCTTTGTGGGCATTGACCTGGGGCGCGAAGAGGCGCCCGATGCCACAACGGTGTTGAAGTTTCGCCGCCGGCTGGAGGACAACCAGCTCACCGAGGTGATGTTTTCCCAGATCAACGCCCACCTGAGCGAGCGCGGTCTGATGATGCGCGAGGGCACGATGGTGGACGCCACCATCATCAATGCGCCGAGTTCGACCAAGAACGAACGCAAGGAGCGTGACCCCGAAATGCACCAAACCAAGAAGCGCAACCAGTGGTACTTCGGCATGAAGGCGCACATCGGCGCGGATGCTGACTCGGGCCTGGTGCATAGCGTGCATGTCACGTCGGCCAACGAATCCGATGTGGCCCACACGCATGAGTTGCTGCACGGACAAGAGAGTGAAGTGTTTGCCGATGCGGGCTACGTGGGTGTGGAAAAGCGCGAAGAGATCATCAAGGCCCAGGAGGCCGGAGACATCCAATCGGACGTCAAGTGGAACGTGGCCATGGGGCGGGCCAAACTCAAGGGTATGGCCGAGGGGGCACTCAAGGAACTCACGCAAGCGCTGGAGCGCGTTAAGGCGCAAATCAGGGCGCGGGTCGAGCACCCGTTCCATGTAGTGAAGAACTTGTTCAAGCACCAGAAGAGCCGCTACAAAGGCTTGGCCAAGAACGGCGCGCAGATGTTCAGCTTATTTGGCCTGGCCAATTTGGTGATCGCCAAGAAACGATTGCTGGCGTTGCAAGCCCAAGGAGCGTCTTGAACGGGAGATCGGCCCCGATAGGGGAGAAAACCGGGCCTTCTGGCCCTTGAAATCGACAAAAACAGACTTCAATCAGATCGCATCGTGAAATCCAAAAGCCATCACATGTTGGCCTGCGCGAAGCGGTGATTGATCAGCGTTTCCCTAGCGGGTGACAACTTTTCCCTGAAATTAGAATTCCAGAATTAATTAATTGAAAAACGGAATCATCAGCATTTGCTCGGGAACCGAAATGGGCGATTCGAATCGTAAAGTTTCGGCTGGTGTCGCTGGTAGTGGGTTGAAATCGATTCTTCGCCCAGCAGAGGCCGCACCCGCCGGATTGTTCGAAAGCCGTGTAGATGGGAAGATGGTTTCCTGCATGTTCTTGTAGATGGCAAGCCATTCGTGCTGGGCGTGTCGTCAGATCGGGCTGAAATGTGGGAGCGGTCGCTGCATGTCGATTACAGCGAATCGGAATTCGTACCAGGTATTGATGTAATCTGGAATGCTATTGTCCGAGATGTCTGAGATCGATGTCCTTGTGACCGGATTTCCTGTTTTGCAGGCATTAAGCCCCGAGCGTTGCAAGGAATTGGAATCTCAATTCATTGGTCAGCACCAGATCACACCGAAACGAATTGTGAATGTGAAGAAGGTGGAGGTGCTTCCGCAACCGGTAGGAGGGCTCCTGGATTTCTTGAATTAGCAGGAAATCCACCGGCACGCGAACGATCTGCCTATTGAAGCTGATTCCCGCGTTCTTGTTGTTGATCCAGATTTTTCTCCTTTGACTGGGCGCCTGACCAATGGCCAACTGAATCGTCAATCGAGCGGGACAAGCCTCAACGCCTCTTCTGTGCTGCTTGAGCGGGCCAGCAAGTTGATCAAACAGAGCAGCCCCAACCGAAAACCTAGAGAATGCAATTCGCCAAGGTAACATGTCATTTCTCTTGATGGGACAATGAATTGTGATTGCTCCCTACATTTCAAGGGCGAGCGAATTGTTGGCGGACGTCACAGCAACTTCGATTCAAAAATCGCTGCGCGTTGAAAAATCGTATCCTGGCATTGTGGTGCTTGTCGGCGGCGGGGCGCAGTTCAACCCCAGGTGAGAGACCACTTGCCCAGATTCAGCATGCCTTTTGTACTGCCTCCGATCCGATTCTCGAAAAACGGTCATCAGTTCCGGGACAACGGAACTCTTTGAGGACATGATGGTGAAGTCCGCTACCGCGAAATCTGTGTAAGTGCCCATTGGCGTGCTCTATGAAGCCGAACGTTTGCCACGAGACCACTCGATGGACGGGTGAAGCCGCACTTACTTGACCTCCCAGGTGAGCGCAACACTTCTTCCATACAACTCTCTCCGGCTTGGGCGAAGGCGTACGTTTGTGCCGTTCGCCAAGGCAAAGAGCGTCCACTTTCGATCTGCCTGTCGCACCAAAGCTTTTATAGCTGGCACCTTCGCGAGTGCGGAGTCCTTAACCTTCGTCTTACTGGCAGCAATGAAGAAGAAAGAGCGCGCACTTGGATACGTCAGCTTTGCCTCCTTCAGCTTCTTCAGGTCCTTCTGGAAGTCGCTGATGCGGAGCCTCTCTCTTGCCTTGAAATAGGTCTTGATCTCATACAGCACCCGCGGCACAGTGTTTTCGAAGACTACACAGTCAATCTTTCCGCTCGTCTCACGGTCTGCTCGCCAATCGCTATTCGCAAGAGCGCTTCGAAAAGCAAGAAACATCATTCCTTGGATGTCGTACTCGGAGAGCTCGCGAACATCGCCGTTGAGAAGCAACTCAACGTGCAAAAAGACGTCTCGAACCATCTGGGCGTGTCGCGTGGCAATGTTCATTGATGGCGCTAACGTAATGTCCCGAGCAAAACCTACTCTATAAGTTGGGCGCCGTTCCGCAAGTTGGACATGCATCCCTACTGGAAATGACTTTCAGCTTGGTTGGATCACAAATTTACTGTGTACATGTTCAGTTATGAAAATTCTGTGCAACTTAGCAGCCCTGCGCTGCAGTCCGCGTGCTGGAGCGGTTGCGTGAGCGTATTCGATACATGAACTATAGCCTCAGCATTGAACAGATCTATGGGTATTGGGTACAGTTTTCATACTCTGAAGGGACCGCTTTGTGTATCGTGGGCGAACGGCTGCAGTGGGTCGACAGCACCATTTCATACCGCGTGGCACCGGAAACCGCGTTGGCATACGTTGCGATGATGTTCCGGTACGCAGCACCTTGAGCGTTGCGCAGGCTTTGGGTCTTCGGACCGCCTACCTTCTCTAAGCGGCGCCCGACCTCGGCCAACGAGTAATCCCTGCCACCTTCATCTCGAATCTCATTTAGCGCTTCCCACACCTTATCAAGATTCGCGAGTTTGGTGGCTTTGTCGCGGTGCTGCGTTGCACCTAGTACACCATGGCACAGATCCACGCCATTCAGTCCGATACTGACGCGCACATGTCAAAAGGACGTGTGTTGCGACGCATGACCTTGTTCTCATGAGCCGCCCTCGGACGCAATCTGCGTGCGACCAAAAACCTTCCGCATAAAAAACACACCCGACGTGCCGGTGAAAAATGAACAAGCAGATGGCTCCCGTCGATGCATCTGAAAACCTTGGCCTTGCCTCCGGTCATCAATGGCTGTAGCCATTCCCCGAAAGGAACGCGCGAAGCCTACTTTTTGCGGATTGGACGCTGATCAGGTAACTCAGCTCGCCAGGGACGCTGTGGCCAACGCGGTCGTATCGACTGCACGCGCCGGCATCCCCATCACCGGGTTGGTCGATAGCCGCGTGCAAGCATTCCAAGCCTCGGATCCCTGCATTACAAAGTTCCTGCAGGAGCAAAGCGCTGGCCTTGGTGTCCCGTCCATTCAGATCGAACGCGATCCAAACACGGGATTGCTGGTAGGCAATGTGCCAGGAATCCCAGGTGCGCATACCCAAGGTGAAACCGTCGAAGAACTCTGCGCACACCTGACAGAGGTATTGGAGATGCTGCAGGAACACACCGCAGTCGCCCTCAAATAGCCCCTTCCCGAACATGCGCTGGATTCAGGCGCATTGGGTGTGGTGGTTCACGTCCATGGGCAAGGTGCTGCTCATGAGGTGGAGTTCTTGACGCAGGATGGTCATACCGTCTGCGTCGAGACGCACCAACCGGAGGATCTGGCTCCGGCACCGCTTTCCGCCATGCGTGAAGAGGTCCGACAGGACTTGCTTCAGAGCGAAGAAAGTCGCAAGAAGCCTCGGCTACCCTGATCAACTTCTATCCGTTGGGCGTTTCATCGTGCCTTTGTTGACGAGGTCAGCAACTGACGCACCCGCGCAAAACCCTCTGGAGTTTTGGCCATCTCTTCAGGCGTCATGCCCTCCAGTGCCTGGTTGGGGGTATCCAGCCAGCGGCGGGCCGCAAGCATGCTTCCCTTGGCCAGGATGGCAAGGTGGTCGAGCTCTTCGAGGCGCTCATAGTCTGGACTGCCGAATTCTCGACCCACAGGAGCAATGCGATCCCAGTCCTGCAGCAGATCCTGAGGCTCCCTGTCGCCCATATCATTCGTGGTGGTAGTCTGGCCTTTTGCCATCGCCATATATCCCTCGCAGGTTGTGTCCTGACCAATCGCGCTGAGCGTTCACTTCGTCCTTTGGGTAAGGATCCGCATGAAGAATCCACATTATGAGTACCTGGGCAGGCGCATGCGTGGGTACCACCGCACGCACCAGTGGCGCCTATCAGAGGGTGGCCTGTACATCCCTCATGCATACTGGAACATGGGGCCCGACAGCCTTTCGTACTGGGATGATGTGGGCTTCATCCTCAATGGGCGGCGCATCATGGTGTGGTGGCGGCATCCTCGGGACATCTTCAAAGAAGCCATCTGCTCCCTGGCTTGGGAAGAGGCTGGTGACGGTCCACAGGATCGCTGGTTGTTCGAAGGGGGAACCCAGAACTACAAGAAGGTTGGCAAATCAGGCCAGCGAAAAAAGCGGAGCAGTTACACCAGTCGCGAGCCTTCGGAGGCGCAGAGCCAACACTACGCCAAGCTATCCCAGATTGAAGAACGGTTGATGCGGGATGGGATTGACCTGGAAGTTCGCCCGTCATGGAAATGGGAGCGCCTCAGTTGGGCCATGGGCGTGACCCTGGTGGCACCGCTTGAAGTGCGCAATGAGCAAGAGGTCGCAGAAGTGGCCCACCTGGCCCGCAACCTCATCTTGCGCAAAACCACGTTGGCACAGGAATTCCCGGGCTTTGTGTACGACCGGGCCAGCTGGCTGCGTGACGAGGCTGTATAAACGTGCTGCGCGGCGCCCCAATACCTCCACGGGACATGCCTGCGGCGTGGTGAGGGCGGACTTTGCTGATTGGCTGATCGAGTGTTCTCTTGTTGGGGATCCACCCTTGGAAGCCGACCAATGCCTATTTTGTTTCTGGATTTCGATGGGTGCTGCATCCAGAGCATTGCCATGAGTCGAGGCACTTTTGCTGCTTGCCGGTGTTGGAGAGCGCATTTCGCCAAGTCCCTGAACTCAAGCTGGTGATCACAAGCACATGGCGACTGCATAGTCCGCTGGAGCAACTTCAACAAAGGTTCAGCGCGGATGTGGCAGCCAGAATCGCGGGAGCCACCCCAAAGTACTGTGATCTGAACGACGTCTCCACAGACGCTGGTTGGCTACGAGCGGGAAGCCGAGTGTCATGCATGTCTCCGGATGCATGAGGCTTCCCACCTGCCCTGGCTGGCGGTTGATGACCGTTCATGGCTCTACAGGCCATTTTGCAAGTCATTGTTCTTGACCGACGGCCGTACAGGGCTGAGCACGACCAGCGGGGAGTTGCTCGTGGCCCGGTTGCAGAAGCTTCTTTAGAAGCATCAAACATCCAGGCGGCGGAGCGAATCCGGCAGCTGGAAGTGCAAGCCTGATGACAACGCGTCAGGCCTCCAACAAGTCCCCTGCTCCGGCTTGCTCGCGCAATGGGAACCTATACGTTACCATTGCGCGAGCTATCAGATCAAAGAACTCCTGCTGGACGATGGCGACAGCCCCTTCGCGGAGTGGTTCGGGTCGCTGGTGGCCGTTGCTGCCGCAAAGGTGCGCGTGGCCGTGAGCCAGATGGAGCAGGGCAACCTGTCCAACGTCGAGTGGTTCCGTGGCATCGGCGAGTACAAGATCGACTAGGGTCCGGGGCTGCGCTTCTATCTGGCCAAGGACGGTCTGAAGATCATCATCCTGATCGGTGGCCGCACCAAGAAGCGTCAGCAGCAGGACATCGACCAAGCGGTGGCGCTGTGGGAAGAATACAAGCGCCGCAAGGTATCAACCCAGAAAGGAAAGTGAACATGGCACTGACCCGTGATTTCAAAGAAACCGTGGCCGCGCGTGTGCAGAACGATCCGGCCTTTGCGCAGGCGCTTCTGGACGAGGCCATCACCCAGTTCGTCAATGGCGAGCCGGAATCAGCCAAGCTGATCCTGCGTGACCTCGTCAACGCCACGGTCGGCTTCGAGGCGCTGGCCGAGGAAATTCACAAGCCCGCCAAGAGCCTGCACCGGATGTTGTCGCAATCTGGCAACCCGACCATGAGCAATATCTCGGCAATCTTTTCCGCCATCAAGCGTGCGCTCAAGGTCGAGGTGCACACTCAGATTTTGACGGCATGACTTTCAAGCATCAAACCACGCCACCACCTTGCTGGCGCCGCGCCTCCTGACCTTCAGCGGGATGAAGGTGGACAGTTTCACCTTGCGCAAGCCAGTGGCGCTGACCAGTCAGTCCAGCGACAGCGTTGTATCCGCATTCCAGCGCCAGTTCACGAATCAGCAAATGAGACAGGGTGTGCAGCATTGCATAGCGAATGCCCGGGTAGCCTTCGTTCGGGTCGAGATGACGCGAATTGCGCCATCCCTATGACCACCACGGAGCATCTGGTCGACCTTTTTTACGCCGTCCAATGCTTCCCATTTGACGAGCGCGGCTTCGTCAAACTGCACGAAGATCCCTTCGCCGTGAACCTGATTGGCTGGCACCCAGTCTGGCTTGCCGCGCGACAGGCTGGCCATTTTGGGGTGTTCATTCGGATCGCCAGACTCTTCGAGTGCTTCGACCCGAGTGAAGCCGAACAAGGCATTCACCTCGCGCAAGCGCTCAAGGAGCAAGACTCGACTGATATGGCCGCTGAATCCCGGTGGCGTGCCGACCTTCTTGCTCATGAAGTGCGGGCAGTCCGTGGGGGGATTGGCCTCTGTCAGCACATCCCACTCGGGCCCTTTAATGTCGGCCTCACTACCAGCCCGCAACAACTAAAGTTCAGTGGCGCGTTTACGAAAGTAAAGTGGCGTTCCGCAAGACAGGTTGCCGAGGCTTGGGGAAGGTCGATAGGGCGTTTTTTGAGGTGCAGTTGACCCGGTAGTTTGACTGCCACCCGAGCGCTCAATTCTGCGCCAATCACCGTCACCGGCTTTTGTGGTCCGACGAGCACTCGTGCGCGCCAGGCGGACATGCGGAAATTCCAGCCCACCAAATCATATGGATTGGCTGATAGGCGACCCCTCAGCGGAGTTTGCCTTCTTCCGGTCGTGGCAGGCCGAGCCCCACATCGCTGCTGAGCAAGTCGCGCAGGTTTCGCGCGGCTATACGCGCGGGAGCGAACTATGGTGACTTTTCGCAGCTGGAGCCAGCTCGTCTTTGAGAAGTGTTTTTGTCGGTCATCTGGCGCCCCCTGCCCTATTGCTACATTTAATGTATAGTGACAGTAATTGCAGTTATCGCTACTAAAATGAAGTGCCATAATTCCGCAAATGGCAATTCCCTTCGTTCGTTATCTCAAAATTGTTCGTATTTTTATCGCAAAGTTGTTCATAGCTGGGCGACAAAAACTAACTTCTGAAAAGCTGCATGAAACTGAAGTGACGGGCGTAAGCACTTCCGCGTCCACTGAAACCGCCAGCAAAGAGCCAAAAACGCCCTTGATGAGTCCCAGCAACTGGTCCGCCCAGGGCCCGACAAGGACGCGCTATATATCCATGTCCCGAATACCTGCAAGAACGGCTGTCATGATGTTTGGGGCCCCTGCGCCGCCGCGGATGCCCGCTCAAGTGCGCGCGCCCGAATCAGTTCCAGCGTAGAGTTAGGCGTTATGGCCTCAGGATCGATGCGGCAGTACAAGAGGCTGGGCAGGCCGGAAGCCATGGCTCTTTGGAGCGCGGGACCGCAATCCTCAGCTGTGTGGATGTGTTCCCCATGGCCTCCGAAGGCTTTGGCATACGCGACAAAGTTCGGATTATGTTTAGGGTTGTGGGATACCTGCCCGGAACTCACAGCCAAGCGATGATCGCGCACGACCTAAGGGCAGGTGTCGCACAAGCCTCGATGGAGGAAACCGCGGAGAACACCACCGCTGGTGTTCAGGGCCAGAACGCTATGGGGATTCGGGTAGCGGTGTGACGATCACAGCCTGTATGCAAGCGGTGCCAGTGTGTCGTCGCGTGCCGTCGTGTGTGGGCGCGCCTGGAGCATTGCCGATGCAGCGCATGTTGCCGAGCGTGGCGCGGGCAATGCCGGGCCGTTTGCATCGACACGCGCGCGTCGGCCCGGCCGACGGGCTCATGCACATCGACATCGAAGACAAGTGTGGGCGCAGGGAACTGTTCATGGTGGAGGCGGTGCTCGGATGGCCTGCCCGCGCATGAAACTCTGCAGGATGGTCATCGCATGACCGCAGTGCCGGCAGACAAAGGCCGGTGGCGCTGCGTTGGGCCGCACGCCCGCTGGCTCGTCGGTGCTGGGTGTGTCAGCTTGCGCCGGGGTCACCTGCAACAACTCGCGCGCCAGTGCAAGGCTCTCCTTGCGAGCGCCGTTGGAGAGCAGACCGTAATGCCGAATGCGATGGAAGCCGCTGGGCAGCACATGCAGCAGGAATCGGCGCATGAACTCCTGGGGCGCCAGTGTCATGGCCTTGTGGCGCGTTCGTCCCTTGGCGCGGTAGTCCTTCCATCTAAAACTCACGCCGCGCTCATCCATCGCAAGCAGTCGGCCGTTAGAGATGGCCACTCGGTGCGTGTAGCGCGACAGGTAGGCCAGCACGGCTTGGGGGCCAGCAAACGGCCGCTTGGCGTAGACCACCCACTCGCATTGGCGCATCGGTGCCAGCCACTTGTCGAAGCAGGCACCATCAGCCAGTGCAGCGAGTTCGCCGAAGAGCCTCAATCTCCCCGTCTGGTGTAGGCGCAGCAGCTCTTCGAGGAAACGCCGTCGCATCAACCTGGAGAGCACGCGTACCGGCAGGAAAAAGCCTGGTCGGCAGGCCAACCAAGACTTGCCGTCAGGTGCGAACCCGCCGCCTGGCACGATGCCGTGCACATAGGGGTGATGCGTCAGAGCCGAACCCCAGGTGTGCAGCACCAGCGTGGCGCCGATGCGCGCACCCAGATGCTTGCGATCCCCGGCGATGGTCTGCAGTACCTCGGCGGCCATGTCAAACAGCAGGCCGTAGAGTCCAGCCTTGTTCTGGTACGCCAGATCAGCAATGGGCGCGGGCAGCGTGAAGACCACGTGGTAATACTCCACAGGCAGCAGATCCGCCTGACGGGCATCAAGCCAGCGCTTGGCGGCAGCGCTTTGGCACTTGGGGCAATGGCGGTTGCGGCAGGAGTTGTAGGAGACCAGTTCGGTGGCACAACCATCGCAGCGCAAGACGTGTCCCCCCAGTGCCGCTGTGCGGCACTGCTCGATGGCCGACATGACCTTGAACTGAGCCAGGCTCAAGTGGCTGCGCTGGCGCTCACGCCAGGCAGCACCATGCTTGTGGAAGATGTCGGCGACCTCCAAGGTGGGCCGCTGCACAAGTGCGGCCTCAAGCAGGCGGCATGGGTTCCAGCGGACCTATCACCTCCCGCAGCAGGTCAGTGGCTACGTGGGCGTAGATCGATGTGGTCTCCAGCTTCTTGTGCCCCAGCAGCACCTGGATCACGCGGATGTCGACCTTGCGCTCAAGCAGATGCGTGGCAAAGCTGTGGCGCAGGGTGTGTGTGTTGACGCGCTTGTGGATCCCTGCGGCCTCGGCCGCAGCATGAACCGCGCGATTGAGCTGGCGAATCGAGAGCGGGTCCATGGGCGCCATGCCCGGGAACAGCCAACCGCCGGGCAGCATCTTGCCCTGGGCATGGCCGAGGCGCCACCAGGTGCGCAGGCGCTGCAGCAAAACTGGGCTGAGCATGGCGTAGCGGTCTTTGGCACCCTTGCCCTGCTCCACGCGCAAAGTCATGCGCTGGCTGTCGACATCAGTGACCTTCAGGCTGACGACCTCGCTGGCGCGCAGGCCTGCACCATAGGCCACCGATAGGGCCACTTGGTGTTTGATGTTGCGTGCCGCAGCGAGAAGGCGCGAGACTTCCTCGCAGCTCAGGACCACAGGCAAGGTGCGAGGCAGCTTCACAGGTTGCATCTTTGCCATCAGCTCGATGCGCCCCAGCGTGATGTCGAAGAAGAACTTCAGTCCGGTAAGCGTGGCGTTGAGCGTCACAGGGGATGAGCCCGTGTCCACCAGATGGAGCTGGAAATTGCGCAGATCCTCCACCGTGGCCGTGTCGGGCGAGCGCTTGAGGTAAGCGGCGAGCTTGCGCACGCCGCGGATGTAGGCTTCTTGCGTGCGAGGCTCCAGCTTGCGCATGCGCATGTCGTCGAGCATGCGTCGGCGCAGCGGCGAGAGGGGTTGGGTCGAAGGGATCATGATCGCGCTCCTGTCGAAGAACGAGGCCGATTGCCTCACTCGCCAACATAGACAGGGGCGCGATGTTTACCCAGCGTCAGGGCCTTCGCGGTGGGCTACCGCGCGAGCGGTTTAGTCCTTTGCAGTGTTCCGGACGATAGCGCCATCCGAGACAATTGCGCAAATCCAAACGAGAGTCCGACCCGATGAGCCGATTCGTCCCCGTTGACCGAGAAACTGCGTACCTGTTGCCACCGTCGGTGGACGAATGGCTGCCCAAGGATCACTTGGCGCGTTTCGTGGTCGAAGTCATCGAACAGCTCGATCTGAGCGATCTGCTGCGCCAATACGCTGGACGGGGTTCGGCGGCGCACCATCCGGCAGTGCTGCTGGGTCTGCTGATTTACGGCTATGCCAGTGGCGTGCACTCCAGCCGCAAGATCGAGCGGGCGACCTACGACTCAGTGGCGTTTCGCTACGTGGCGGCCAACACCCACCCGGATCACGACACGCTGGCGACGTTTCGCCGTCGTTTCCTCAAGGAGGTGGAGGCGCTGTTCGTGCAGGTGCTGATGCTGGCGCGCGAGATGAAGCTGCTCAAGCTCGGGCACATCGCGCTGGACGGCACCAAGATCGACGCCAACGCCAGCAAGCACCGCGCGCTGTCCTGGGCGCATGCCAACAAGATCGAGGCGCAGTTGCGGCGCGAAGTGCAAACCCTGCTGGCACTGGCCGAGAACAGCGACCGCGCGGCGCTGCCCGATGGCATGGACGTGCCAGCAGAGATCGCTCGGCGTGAAGACCGATTGAGCGCGATTGCGCAAGCCAAGGCCAAGATCGAGCAGCGCACGGCCGAGCGCCACCAGGGCGAGCAGCAGGAGTACGAGGCGAAGCTGGCCAAGCGCCAGGCTCAGCGCGAGACTGGACGCAAGCCGCGCGGCAAGGACCCCGAGCCGCCACGCCCTGGCCCCAAGGGGGGCGACCAAGTCAACCTCACAGATGAAGAGTCACGCATCATGCCCGTCTCGGGCGGGGGCTTTGAGCAAAGCTACAACGCACAAGCCGGGGTGGACACCGAGACGATGAGGGTGATCACCGCCCACGTCAGCCAGGCGTGCAACGATAAGCGCGAAGTCGTGCCTACGCTGGAGCAGATCCAGGCGTTGCCGTCGCTGCTGGGCGAGGTGCACACGCTGATCACGGACAACGGCTTCTTCAGTCAGGCCAACGTGATCGCCTGCAACGACGCCGGCGTCCAGCCGCTGCTGGCGCTCAAGAGGCAAGAGCATCACGAGCCGCTGATGCAGCGCTTCGCACCCGATGCGAGCGCACCCGATACGACGGACCCGATCACCCAGATGGCCCACCGGCTATCCACGCAGGCCGGCCGGTCGCTGTACGGCTTGCGTAAACAGACGGTGGAGCCGGTGTTCGGCATCATCAAGCGGGTGATGGGCTGGCGCCAGATGAGCATGCGCGGGCTGGCCAAGGCACAAGGCGAGTGGAGCTTGGTGACCATGGCCTGGAACATCAAGCGCATGCACGTGCTGCGAGCGGCGTGAGGCGCGGAGGGAAAACTACGTCCTGATCACGCCAAAACCCAGCCCCCAGGCGGCCCAACGCGCCCTCGCAGGCCACTCCTCAAGCATCGAGAGCATTCGATCGGCGCGCCGCCGTCCAAAAAAACGCGGCGAACCGATCATTCGGGTTCGCTCGGACTCAAGTCCGATAGCCTCCTAGGACGGCCCATGCCGTTCGGGCCAGTTTGTTGGCCAGCGCGGCAACCACCACACTGAGCCTGTTTGCAATCTGTTCGGGTGCCCAGCCATTGACCCATTGGCGGTCCCCGCGATGCGGTTTGTTGCGACCCTTGAACGGTGCCTGCCTAGGGCCTGCAATCTCTCGACCATCAGCGTCATGGATCTTGCCCGCCAAGCGGTCTTGGACATAGTGGCGCAACCGAGAATTGGTCAATAGTTTCTCTGTCTTCGGTCTTCTGGCAACCAGTTCGGCTTTCCACTGTGCGACAGACGCCCGATACTCAAGCTGGCCGCCACGGGTTGCTGCGTTGCGTTTCAGCTCCCGTGAAACCGTTGACGGGCTGCGCTCGATACGACGAGCGATCTCGCACACCCTGATGCCTTGGGCCCGGAGCAACCCGATTTCTTCTCGCTACGCGAACGTCAAATACCGCCCAGATATGGGTTTCGACATAAAAAGTGGCATACCGCCACGATGACGGAACCAGCTCGCGCCGACTACTGGTGACACGCCGACCGCCTCTGCGGCCCTCTCACTTGTGATGACGGTCGCGATCTGTTCCCAGAATTCTCGTTCGATCTCACACCGAAGCCCCCCGCGTCAGAATAGTTGTCCTCCCCCTTTTCCAGCGGATGACCCGCACGGAACGACAAAAACAAATGCAGAAACTGAGAAGAACGCCTGAATTCAAAGAGCAGGCGCTGAGCAAAGCCAGGCAACGCGAATCGCGTACGCTGGAAGAAGTAACGACAGAGCTGAACTTGCCGGTAGACACCCTCTAAGGTTGGCTCAAGGAGTCGCGCAATGGCAACGCTGGGAGCGCCCTGCCCCGCAGCCTTCCCCAAAGCCTGCCGGCCCGCCAGTGGAGCGCCGCCGAGCGCTTGTTGGCCCTGCAGGAAAGCCATGGCCTCAACGGTGAGACCCTTCACGCTTGGTGTCGCGAGAAGGGCCTGTTCGAGCATCAGCTGAGCGCATGGCGCGAAGCCTTTTGCAGCAGCCCCGATCCGCAGACTTTGCAAGAGCGGCACCCCTGGTCAATGGTCGACTTGCACTCAAAGGATGCGGCCACGATCTTAGGCCTCCGCCATCAACATGAGCCTTCGCACCCAAGGTGCCCGAACGCGTCGTCTTCGAAAATAAGTGTGCGACGGCAAGAGTCACATCCAGGCAAGGAGCTGCCCGCCGTCGACCGGTATGGCCGCCCCGGTGATGTAGCTTCCCGCTTCCGAGGCGAGCAACAAACTCGCGCCGTCCAGGTCGCCGAGCTCGCCGAATCGACGCTGCGGAATGCGACTGCGAATGTGTTCTGCCAGCCCGGCACCCTCGAACTCGTCGTGCATGTCCGTCTGGATATTTCCGGGGACCAGCGCGCTCACGCGAACGCCCTTGGACGCGAGTTCGAGCGCCATAATCGAAGTCAGGTGAAGGAGTCCGGCCTTGGCGGCACCATAGCTTGCCAAGCGCCCCGCAGCCCGCAGCCCGGACGTCGATGCGACATTGATGATCGAACCGCAGCCTCTGGTGGCCATATGCCTGGCAGCCTCTTGAGCGACCAGGAAGGCGCCTTTCAGATTCGTGTCGAAGACCCGCTGCACCTCCTCGGCGCTCTGAGAAAGAAAGCGCTCGACGTACAGAATGCCGGCGCAATTGAAGAGAATGTCGACGGGGCAACCAAGCAGCTTCTCGGCAGCTTGCCACGCGTCAGCGATGCTCGCCGGTTCAGTGACGTCGAGTCGTACGGCCCATGCGGATAGTCCGTCGTCCCGCATCGCCTGCACCGCCTGCGCGAGCTTGCTCTCGCGTCGAGCTGCGAGGACCACGCGTGCACCCGCACTCGCGAAAGTCTTAGCAATGTGTTGGCCAATACCGCTCGAAGCACCCGCGACGAAGGCTGTCTTGCCGGCCAGACTGAACAATTCTTGCGGAATACTCATTCCTTTACCTCTACCGGCACAGCAAGCGAACGATGAACTCGCGGACCACGACAGCGAGTCCCACGGGGTTATCGGTCTGCACCGAATGCCGGGCACGGGACACGGCCAGCCACTCGCCTTTGGGCAGCGCCTTTGCGAACCTCTCTGCATCCTGATCCAAAAAAATTTCGCTGTCCGCGCCGCGCGCAATGAGCACGGGGCAACTGATGCGGTGCAGCGTACTCCAAAGTGGGCGGCGGGCGTCCATGATGTCCTTGGCCGTCAGGCCGATGAGGGTGCGCGGGTCGTACTTCCAGGTCCAGGTGCCGTCGTCCTGGCATCGCAGGTTCAGCGCCAATGTGTCGCGCAGCAGCCCGGGATCGCGGCGGGCACCCATCCGCGCCATGAGAGCCGCTGCATCCTCGGGACTTGCGAACGTGCGATAGCTGCCCAGGCCGCGCATCAGACGGTCGACCGGCTCGAACTGCGCCTCGGGGCCGATGTCGACGCACACCAGCCCGCTCAGCCCGTCGGGCTTCCAAGCCGCATATGCGATCCCGTTCACGCCACCCATCGACATCCCGACCAGGATCGGCTGTTTCAGAGCCAGTGCATCGACGAACGCCGCAATGTCGCGCGCATGATCAGTGAGCGCGTACTCGCCCACATCGGACCATTGCGAATCGCCGTGTCCCCGCTGGTCGAGCGCGATGCAGCGAAAGCGCGGGCCCATTGCGAGACAGAATGCGTCCCATGTGTGCGCGGACTGCCCGCCGCCATGCAGCAGGACCAGCGGCGGGGCGTCGGCATCTCCCCAATCCAGGTAACGCATTCGCAAGCCGTTGAGCATGACAAAGCGCTGCCGCGGCGGGTCGATGCGGTCGCGGTCGATTTCGATCCTCGCATGCGCCGCGATAGCCGCCAGGTACTCCGTGCGCAGGGTCATGCCCGTGCCGCGAGTTCCGCTAGGCTGTCCTTCAGCACCTGTCGCGCGGGCTCTCGCCGTGCGAGCTGCTCGATGCGTGTGAGGCGATCGTCGCCCGTGAAAATCTCGAGGTCGCGTAGCGCCAGCGGGTCCACGCGGGTGCGCAGGATCTGGAGCTGCCGTGGCGTGAGCGGCTGGAACGGCACCGGCTGCTCGCTGAACTTCAGGTCGAAGCCGGTCTGGTCCTGCACCTGCTGGCGCGTGACGCCCGGCATCAGCGTCTCGACCTCGAGCACGCCGCCCGGGCGGAACCGCATGACGGCGAGGTCGGTAATCATGATGTGCGGCCTCGCGCCGTCTTCGTTGCCGGGGCCGCTCACGAAATCCACCTTGTGAACGAAGCAGTTGCGGTCGTGGCGCGGCACGTACATGTACAGTGCCGCTTCGACCGGGATGCCGTCGGGCAGGCCCGCGGCGCCGGGAAGGCGCACCTTGGGCGACTCGTACGGGCCGATCACAACGTTGTTCGTGCGGCCGGACGCGTCGACCTGTGCGGGCCGCAGGAACTCTTTCCAGCCGCCGCGACGGCCAGTGATGAACGATGGCAGGTACGAGCCGTTTACGTCCCAATACGTGAAACGGTACAAGGCCCGATCGAGCGCCTCGAACTCGTAGGCGGCTAGGCTCAGCGAGTGCGAATCCGGCACGAAGCAGTTGCCGACCGGGCACAACCGGATCGAGCGCGGGGCGTGCGTGGCCTGCGCGAGCATGTATGCAGAAGTCGGCAGGAATGTGCCAATGCCTTCGAGTAGGACGTCACCATCGTCGATCTGCGCGCAGATCGCGGCGACCATGTTTTCAGAAACGGTGTGCGATTCAGGCAGGGTCACGGCTCGCCTCCAGAATGGTTTTCAGATAATCGCCCTGGCTGGCAGACCCGTGGACGTATTGCGAGAGGTACTGCGCGGCACCGCCGCCGCGCGCCTGGCGCAGGTAATTGGTGAGGTGAACGACGTCGAGCGGGTAGTCCGGGTAGCAGCTGGTCGGGTGCGCGCCGCCGGGAGATTCGACGACCGCATCGACCATGAACGACACGAGGCCCGCACCCCCTTGCGCAGCCTTGATTTCTGCGGTCGACACGATCTTTTCCGCGGTGACGATGGTGTAGTCGGCTGCCATCGCCAGCTGCGCGTCGACGCAGTGCTGCCCACCGAGCCACGTGTGGCCCTGTTCGTCCGCCATGGGTGCGTGGATGATCGCCACGCGCGGCGCGAGCGCCGGGAACCAGGTGAGTTCTTCGCCCGTGACGGGGCAAGGCGCGCGCCTCAGGTCGGGCCGAATGCGAAAGAAGTCGGTGCCGACCTCGCAGTCGCGCGAGGGCAGGTAGGGCACACGCATTAGGGCGGCCTGCAGGCCAACCGCGATGGTGTATTCGGTTTCTTCGACCACCTTCACGCGCCCCTGCTCCACCGCCTTGCGCAGCAGCGGGGCGAGGCCCAAGAATTCCAGGCCGAAATAGCACGTGCGAAGCGTGCCCAGCGAGCCCGCCGCAGCGAGCAGCTCGGCCTCGAAGCCGCTGCACATGCCCATCACGGTCAGGTCGCGCAGCTCGCGCCTCACGAGCCCGCGGACGAAGGCCATCGGCTTGCGGTACAGGGTCATGCCCCCGATGCCGATGGTGTCGCCGCTCCTGATCTGCCCCAGCGCCTGGGTAAGGTCCGTTCTCTTGTTCACTGCACTACGCGGCATGGCTGCTGCTACCTCCTAGGTAAAGGTCCTGGATGATCGATGAGGCCTTCGCCTCTTCCTTGGTGCCAGAGAAAGCGATGCTGCCGTTCTCCAGGACGTAGACCGATTCCGCGAGGTTCATCGCAAGGCGGGTGTTCTGTTCGACCAGCAACACCGTGAGGTTGCGTTCGGCGACCAGCTTGCGCACGACTTCGAGCACCTGTTCCACCAGCACCGGCGACAATCCCATCGACGGCTCATCCAGCAGCAGCACACGCGGCTGCGCCATCAGTGCGCGGCCGAAAGCGAGCATCTGCTGCTCGCCGCCCGACAAGGTGCCAGCGGGCTGCTGGAGGCGCTCTTTCAAGCGGGGGAAGGTGTGGAAGATGAAGTCCTCGACCTCGGGCCGCGACGATGGCAGCTTCGCCGCGATCGCGCCGAGGCGCAGGTGGTCCGCGACCGACAGGTCCGGAAAGATCTGCCGGCCTTCGGGCACGTGGACGACGCCGCGCTTCACGATCTCGTGCGGTTCCAGTTTGTCGATGCGCTCGCCTTCGAATTCGATGGTTCCCGCGCGTGCCTCGATCACGCCGGAGATGGCGCGCAGCAGTGTCGACTTGCCCGCGCCGTTCGGGCCGAGCACTGTGGTGAGGCCGCCCATCGCGACGTCGACGTCGATGTCGTGCAGCACCGTCGC